>CAZAVC010000356.1:0-2912 GCA_964488265.1 uncultured Fimbriimonas sp. | reverse complement strand
CGGTGCTATAACGGTATCAGATGGTCTCTTCGATTGCTTTAGCCCTTGTGCTTCAAGGAACTGCTCCCGGGAGTGCCCTGCACGTTCTCTCTGCGAGCGCACCCACTTTGGTTTCGGCTCAACGTATTCGGCGAGTGACCACGCCAAAGGTCGGACTGGTCATCACTCGATCCACCCGAATCAAATCAGGCGAATACATCCTTCCCAGCCCCGGAAGCGCTAAAAGCAGCGACGATTTCTCTAAACCCGCCATCGAGATTCGTGGCAACAACCTGACCGTCGATTTCAAAGGGGCGATCCTTCGAGGCTCGAAAGCCGATATCGACCCCGACAAGCGACCCGGGCTCGGCATCAAGGTCACGGGCAAGAACGTCCGCATCCGCAATCTGAAGATTCACGGATACAAGGTCGCGCTCTGGGTAGATAAGGCTTCCAACTTCAAACTGGAAGATTCCGACCTGAGTTACAACTGGAAGCAGCACCTCAACTCCACCATCGAAAAAGAAGACCTTTCCGACTGGATGAGCTACCACCAGAACGAGAAGGACGAGTGGCTTCGATACGGCGCGGCCGCCTACTTGAAGGATGTCGACCGATTTGAGATCACCGATTGCCGGATCACGGGCGGTCAGAACGGGATCATGCTCATGCGCGCCAATAAGGGCAAGATCTGGAACAACCAAATCGACTACCTGTCCTCTTTAGGCCTTGGCATGTACCGATCCAGTGAGAACCAGATCATGCACAACAATATCGACTGGTGCGTGCGCGGTTACTCTCACGGCGTATACAACCGGGGCCAGGACTCGTCGGGAATCCTGATTTACGAGCAGTCGAACAAGAACGTATTTGCCTACAACTCGGTGACTCACGGCGGCGACGGCTTCTTCCTTTGGGCAGGTCAAACCACCATGGATACAGGCAAGGGCGGTTGCAACGACAACCTGGTTTACGGCAACGATTTCAGCCACGCCCCCACCAACGGCATCGAAGCAACGTTCAGTCGAAACAAGTTCATCAACAACTTGCTGCGTGAGTGCTGGCACGGATTCTGGACGGGATACAGCTTCAACACCCTTATCCAAGGCAACGTGATCGAGGGTTGCGAAGACGGGATTGCGCACGAGCACGGACAAGACAATCGAGTCGAAGCGAACTACTTCTATGGAAACCGGAACGCGGTCAACATCTGGTCGAACGAGAAGCAAGACCCAAACTGGGGCTATCCCAAGAATCGAGATACCGCCAGCCGAGATTGGAAAATCGTCGACAACCTAATCATCGGTGGAACGGGATTAAAGGCTCGCCGCACCAGTCGGATCTCCATGCAGAGCAACACGCTCTACGGAGCGGCATTCGATACCGACGAGACGGTGAAAACGCTTTTCGTGACGAGGAACACGATTTATGGCGATCCGGCCAAGGTTTCGCCACCCACCCAAGCCGAGACCGCCGATAACCAGATGGTGCCGTCTTTGGCGCAGATGGTGATTCCTACTTGGGACCCTTACTCGAAGAAGTACACCGACGCCCCTCGCCCGATGAACAGCGGCAAGAACCCTTTCTTCAACCTGAGCAACACCGATGTTCTTAGGCCGAGAGGTCGAAAAACGATCATCGTCGACGAGTGGGGTCCTTACGATTACCGATCCCCCAAGATTTGGCCCGCGCCCACCGCCATGATCGCCCCGGCGTCTGGCCCCCGAAAGTTCTCCATCTACGGTCCCAAGGGCTCTTGGCGACTGCTAGAGGCGAAGGGCGTGGAGGTCTCCTCGGTGGCAGGCACCGTCCCGGGCAGCATCGAAATCACCCCCGCGAAGGGCTCAGATGGCAACCGATCCGTCGTGCTGGAATACTTCGGCAAGGAGACGGTTGACTATCGTGGGGTCGTGACTCCGGCGGGCAAGTCTGTGAAATTCGGATGGTCCACTTTTGAACTGCCCATGCAGTTCGAGGGCTTTTTCTTCAAATGGAACAAGGATCTTTCCGACCCAAGAACTCAATTCGAGGAGTATCTGAAGGCTCGGTCTGGTGCCAAGCTCACCGCCTTCCAGGTGGACAAGCTCGACTACGCGGGATACGGTCAGTTTGCTCTGAATGTCCCCGCAACTCATTTCGGAACCTCGGCAGTGGGAACGTTTAAGGTCCCTGCCGGAAGGTACCGGCTGGAGGTCACCGCCGACGACGGGATTCGAGTCTCGATGGACGGCAAGCGAGTGATCGATGCGTGGAAGTATCAGGGTCCGACCGTTTACACCCACGATTTCACCGAACCTGCGGGCGCGGCTCCCAAAGAGCGCAAGTTGGAGATCGAACACTTCCAGATCGATGGATACGCCACCCTTAAGGTCAAAGTCGTTCCGATCAAATAACCGTTGCCAACCTTCCGCCACTTTCTGCCTTAGAAGACTTTTAGGGCTAGATCGGTGGCGGGAAGATTTACTTTTAAGGGCAGGTTGGAGCGGTTTGGCACCGAGCCGATCGTGCTCACGGGTATTCGACTCCCGGAGGAGATCGAGGCTCGGTTGGTGTGGCCTAAGGGCAACCGCCTTAGGTTCAAAGGCACGGTCAACGGTCACCCGTTGGAAGGTGCCTGGGGACCCGCTGAGGGGTCGCACTTTGCGATTCTAGGTCAAGACTTTCGCCGGGCGGCTCTGCTCACTGAGACCTCTGTGGTGGAGGTTGAGTTTGAGATCGTGGACGGCGAGATTGTCGAGATTCCGCCCGACTTGGAGTCGGCCCTTGAGCGCGACCAGTTCAACGCCTTCAAGTGGGATTGCCTCACTCCCGGAACGAAGCGCGGCTTTCTCCACCAGATCAACCAGGCCAAGACCCCCGAAACTCGGGCGAAAAGAATCGCTAAGTTGCTCGCGAAGCTCTCGGCACACATGCCCGGCGAGCCATTGAACCGA
>CAZAVC010000355.1:0-2928 GCA_964488265.1 uncultured Fimbriimonas sp. | reverse complement strand
CGGTCACCGGCGGTTCTCGCCTCAGACGCCCTGGATGAGAAAGTCTGGAAAAATGCCGTGCAGAAGCTCACGTCAGGCTTCCGCGAGAGCATGACCCTCTCGCTTAGCCAATCCGATATTGTTCCGCCAGATGGAAACCATTAGACCAAGGAGCGCCACCACGATTCCCGACCGAAGAACCGCAACCGCTATATCGGCAACTGTCTGAGATTGGGTGAGAAATGGAGGACTCCGGCGCTGGAGAACCGTTGAAAGCACCGCATAGGCAAGAAGCAGTATCCAAGACAAGGCTTCTTTGCCTTTCGATGTTGGAAACGCCACCAGCAACACTCCGATGCAAGCCGTTACCCAGATGGCGTAATTGACTTGCCCTAGTTTTCCAAAAGCAACAAAGATCACGGTTGAAGCAATGGTGAGCCAGACCATCTTCTCGTTCGAGGTTCTCTTTTGAGATCGAAGAGCGTTCCAATACAACACACTGAAGAAGACTAGAACGACTAGGGTTGACACCTTGGTAAAGAGCTTGGCAATGGCACCCGTCATCGTATTGGTCGAATACTTCCACTCAACGAGCCCTTGCGAGAGTCCAACCTTTTGCAGACAAAGATCGATGGCTCCCCATAAGGAGTACATGTCGATAGTGCGTGAGCCGTGATACTTTAAGGCTTCAAGAAATCCCGACCAGCCTGAAACCACAAAGGCAACGCTAAAAAGACAGAGGGCAGCGAAGATATAGAAAAGTCGCCGTCGCTCTTGTTTCTGCAAATAGACAAAGAACGCGGGGAGCGCAAAAATGGGGATTACTTTCACAAACGCCGACGCAAGGAGAATCGCCGATCCTCGGAACGCCTTTCCTTCCAAAAGCAAGGCTGAACCAACGAGAATGGCGCAGAAAACGATCGCATCAAAGGTCATCACGGTGATGCCCGCCATGAAATTTAGCGACAGAACGCACAGTAAGGTTCGCCACCAGCTTCCTCGGGTTTGAATCTCAAAGTTGGCAAAATAGCCCACCGAACACACCAAGAGAATGAACGTAAACGTGCTCTTGAGGAGGATGAATTGTTCTAAGGTCTCCGCTTTGGAAAAGAACCCGAACCCAAAGACAAAGAACACGGCTAACGGGGGATATTCAAAAGAAAACCCCGACCAAGGAAGCTTGCCGTCCAAAAATGGCAGATAGTATAAGTCGTAATAGTAGCGGAGAAGAGTAGGCGAAAGCGCAATCCCAGAAGCCGCAAAGCGTACGTAAACGGCCAGGATGAGAATTGCCAGAATCGAGCGAGCAACCCATGGGTCTCGCAATAGCCTAGAGGGGGATCGAGAAGTATCCTGCATGTCCGCTTTCCGGTGTAAGAGAAAATAAAGATCTCTCGAAAGCCTCTTTGCTACTCGAAGTCTGAATCTAATTATACAAAGGGTAAGTACGTATTCGAAACAATCCAAATCAATCTTTCGTTGTTTTACGCTAGGTCATCACCTGTACCAATCGAACCCGTTGATGGTTGCTAGCCATTCCCGTGCGTTCTTAAAACATCGGAGTATAGCTGAACCAGCGACTCAAGGTGGCTTTGCATGGTGTGAGCCGACTTCCAGTAATTGCTGTATCCAGTTTCGCTAAATTGCCTCACCTGTTCTGAATCCTCAAACTCTTGCATGGCGCAGATCAGCTGATCTTTCTGACCAGGGGCATGGATCACTCCCGCGCCGAGGTTGTCAACAATCTCTGCCGCGGCGCAGACATTGCTCACAATGGCGGGTACTCCCAGCGCCACGCCTTCCATTACCGTCATCCCAAATGTTTCATGCCAAAGCGAAGGCAACATCACGGCGCGGGCCTGCTTGAGGAAGTCCACCACCTTCGAGGCCGGTTGCCAACCCGTGATCTCCGCGTTCGGATTCGCTTTCTCAACTTCGTCCTTGAGAACGCCGTCCCCGACAAACCGGATCGGCAGACTCAGCTCCTTCGCGGCGATCGCAAGCTGCACGGGATCCTTTTCCGGAGAGAGCCTGCCAACAAAGGTGAAAACCTCGTTGTCTTCGGCTCGAACTCGATCTCCCTGTTCAATCTCGATGGGAGGCGGAATGACCACAATCTCCACCTTCGAATCGATGCTGCGTTGTAGCAAGGTTCGGCTCAGATTGCTCACCGTCACAATCCGATCGAAACAAGCCGGAATCTTCGCTCGATGCGTTTGGATGGCAAACTTCGCAACGTTAAACTGCTTGCGAACCATGTTGGTGCCCTGACAGTTGCTGCAAATACAAGCCGCGCTCATTGGCTTGAGCGTACAGACGCGTCGTTCGGCCGCATAGTACAAACCCACGTGCGGGCATACCACCGAGTAGTCGTGCGCGGTGTACACCATGGGAAATCCCATGTCGCTGGCGGCTTTGACCACCGAACCCGTATGAGCGTCTTTAAACGAATGAACGTGGACGATCGTGTTTTTGGGGTCCTTAGACCGCAGAATCGCCTGTATCTCGGAAGCGCCTTTGTGGTTCCAGAGGCCGGCAACAATTGCCGCCTTCCCAGACATTTCCAAGTAAGGATCCACGCCCGTGACGTGGACCTGTAGTTTAGGATTCCCTAGTAGCGACTCGTCTATGGGACCGGTGGATGCGAAGATGGTAACGCTTTCGACCTCGGCGAGCTCGGCAAGCTCACGAGCCGTTTGAAGCGCAACTCGACCACTTCCCCCACTGATGTGGGCAAAATCGGTGACAATAACTAGATTCATTAGGCAACGCGGGAGAGCGAAGTCCTCGAGCGTCATTGCCTGCAGACGAAGTTACATATTCAGGAAAGCAAAGGAACGAAAGGGTCAGTGACCAAATCAGTTTGCTGATTCCGCCCTTTCCGGCTCTCTAGCTCCGCAGAACTCGACTGTCGAACTTACCCTCCCAGAATCGTTCTTCAATCAAGCC
>CAZAVC010000354.1:0-2939 GCA_964488265.1 uncultured Fimbriimonas sp. | reverse complement strand
GAGAGATCTGCCAACACTTTAACTCGTGGACTTGGAACAATTGGCCCTTAAGGTCGCGCGAAGCGAAAACCTGCCCGTTCTTTCGAACGTGGTTACGCAGGTGTTAAAGCTTGCCGACGACCCGAACGCGTCGCCGCGGATGCTGGAGAAGATCATCGAGCGAGACCCTGCACTCACCGCAAAAATTCTGCGGGTGGGGAACTCTTCGTTCTATGGCATGTCTCAGGTGAACAGTATCGGTCGAGCCATCAGCGTCTTGGGGATGAATACCATCCGATCATTGGTGATTGGTGTTGCCTACCAGCAAATTCTCGGTACAAAGACCTCCTCTCAGAAGTTCGACAAGATGGTCTTCTGGAAGCACTCTCTTGCCGTTGCCGTTGGTTCGCGGATCCTCATGAAGATCAAGCAACCGTTGAAGTCTGAGGAACTGTACGTCGCCGGAATGATGCACGACGTTGGACTTCTTGTTATGGACAAGTTCGCCACGCAAGAACTCGACAATGCGTTGAAGGTTTCTCACGCGGATCGAATCCCGCTTCACATTGCGGAACAGGCGACTCACGGATTCGACCATGCAGAAATCGGCTACCTTTTGGCAGAAAAGTGGAAGCTAAACGCACTCATCGCAAATGCGATTCGCTACCACGAAAATCCGAACGAGGACTCGACAACAACGCTTTCGACTCAGGTCGTTGCTGCTGCAAACAACCTTGCTTACCAATGTGGCTTCCCGAATGTCGGTGGCGTTCAAGCTATGGATCTTGACGAGCACCTCTTCGAAACCCTACAAATTCCGATTGAGCAACTTGACCCGATCAAGAGCGTTGTTGTAGCGGAAGTTCAGAAGGCAGCAGAAGCGTTTGGCATCAAGATGGCCGCCTAATTCGTTCTAGTCCACGATTGATTAGGCTAAAGGAGAGTCCCCCGATTGAAAAATCGGGGGACTTGTTTTGTTAGTGGGTTGCCTCGTGCTCAGCGCGATCCTTTTCATGCAGCGCAACCAACTGTTGCTGGACTGCGTGAGGAACCTCTTCGTAGTGTGAGTAGGATTGTCGGAATCTTCCCCGGCCCCGAGTGATCGACCGAAGGTCCAGGGCGTACGATCGCATTTCTGCCATCGGGACAAGTGCCCGAATGGTCGTTTTCCCTGGAGAACTGGGCTCCATGCCCTGCATCCTTCCGCGACGAGTATTGAGGTCTCCGACAACATCGCCTACGAACTCATCAGTCACTTCGACCTGAACCTCGATAATCGGCTCCAAGATGACGGGCTTTGCTAGTTCGACGGCTGCCCGAATAGCAAGCGCGCCCGCCGTTTTGAAGGCCATTTCCGAGGAGTCGACGTCGTGGTAACTGCCGTCGTACACGCTGACTTTCATGTCTACCGCTTGATATCCGGCAAGGAATCCATGATCCATTGCTTCACGAACGCCCTTTTCAATGGCGGGAATGAAGTTTTTCGGAATAGCTCCACCGACTACCTTGTTTTCGAAGACGAATCCCGCTCCTCTTTCAAGGGGATGAAGCTCGATCCAGCAATCGCCGAACTGACCTTTGCCCCCTGTTTGTCGCTTGTGTCTGCCTTGGGCTTTGCTCGATACCGCAATTGTCTCCCGGTAAGGAATCTTTGCATCGGTAACGTTCACGGTCACTCCAAACTTGGCTTTGAGCTTCTCGATGATCGTTTCCAGATGGATATCCCCCATCCCTTCAAGGATTTCTTGGTGAGACGAGCCGTCTCGCACGTACCGGAACGTGGGATCTTCATCGAGCAGTCGCTCAAGAGCCGAGGGCAACTTGTCCTCGTCCGCCTTAGTGGCCGGCACAATGGCAATGCGATAGATCGGTTCTGGAAGGGGAGCAGGGTCGAGAAGGATACGATCCTTCAATCCAGTCAGCGTATCGCCTGTGTGCGTGTGAGCTAACTTCGCCGCTGCGAAGATGTCCCCCGCGACAACCGAACTAACGCTCTCTTGCGTCTTTCCGTGGGGATAGAACACGTTGTGCAACCGCTCCTCAGCCTCTCGATTGAGATTCAGAAGGTGGTCGTCCACGTGGATGGTTCCACTGAAGAGTCGGAAGTAGTTGATCTTGCCAACGAACGGATCTGCCGTTGTTTTGAAGCAGAGCGCGCAAACGGGTCCATCTGGATTCGCGGGAATTGCTTCGCCCGATCCCTCAACAAACACCGAGATGCCGGCCGCGTCGCGAGGCATATCGACGGGAGAGGGAAGCTCGGTGCAGATTCGGTCAAGCAAGGTTGCGACACCGATGCCGCTCATGGCCGAGCCAAGCATCACCGGAACCACCCTTCCTCTTTCAATACCTAGGAGAAGGCCGCGATCCACTTCTGCCTCTGTCAAGGTCTCGCCTTCGAGGTACTTCAGAGCCAGTTCGTCGTCCCCCTCACAAGCCGCCTCCATCATCTTTTCATGGCGCTCTTCGGCCTCTTCGGTATAGCCGGAAGGAATATCTTCGATCTCCGCGCCGCGGTCTTTGCCCTTGTAGACTTTCATGCTGAGCAGGTCGAGCACTCCAGAGAACGCTGCCTGATGGCCGATCGGAATCTGAACTCCGACAACTTTGCGCCCGTACCGCTCGTGAAGAGTGTCCATGAGGCCGTCGTAATCGGCGTTGTCACGCTCCAGCTTGTTGACGAAGATGCATTTCGCGAGGCCGTACTTTTCGGCAACCTCCCAGGCGAGCTCAAATCCCACGTCTAGATCGTGTTTTGCCTCACAAACCAAGATGAATGCGTCGACGACTCTGGCGATGTTGTGAAGGTCTCCCACGAAGTCCGGGAAGCCCGGCACGTCCACCAAGTTGATCTTGCAGTCGTGCCATTCAAGCGGCGTGACGCTAGCACTGAGCGATATTTTGCGTCGAATCTCCAGCGGGTCGAAATCGGATTGCGTGTTGCCCGCATCAATGCTTCC
>CAZAVC010000353.1:1016-2968 GCA_964488265.1 uncultured Fimbriimonas sp. | reverse complement strand
CTTCTGCCAGGTCCTTCTCCACAACGTCATGATCGTAGTCGTGGCTGAGGTGCGTAAGGAAAGCCCTTTTCGGTTGTAGTTCCCTAATAGCCGCCAAGGCACCCTCGAAATTAAAGTGGTTTCGGTGGGGTTGGTATCTCACGGCATCAATCACTAAACACTCCAAATCCTGAAGCTTCGCCTTTGCTTCCTCTGGAATACGGCTGACGTCGGTGATGTAAGCGAAGTCGTTCACCCGCAAGCCGATAACGGGCGTGGACCCATGTTCCACGACAAAAGTTGTGACGCTCATGCCTGCAACTTCTAGAACATCAGGGCAATCTCGCAGATCGAACCGGGGCACGAAGATCCCTTCAGGAAACTCCCCAAAAGCGTAGGCGTAGATGCGGCGAATATCCTCCTGGTGTCGGGGGAGCGTGTAGATGGGCATCGCCTTGCCCGTTCGGAACATCAGCGACCGAGTGTCGTCCATCCCCATCACGTGGTCTGCATGGGTGTGAGTGATCAAGATGGCTTCGACGTCTAGAATGCCCTCGCGGGTGAGTTGAAGGCGCATCTCCGGCGTGCAATCCACCAATAGGTTGCCATCGGGCCCCTGCAACAGAACGCTGCTTCTCATCCGGTGATTTTTGGGATTCGCCAAAAATTCGGGTGCATACTCCACCCCCAGCATCGGCACTCCATTAGAGGTACCGGAACCGAGGATGACTGCGACCCCTCCCCTTGGATGTGAAGAGGCAGACACGGGCTTAAATCTCGTTCGCGCGCTTCAGAATTTCCAAAGCTACGTACGCGCTGGAAATCTCCGTGTACTGAGATATTCGCTCGATGCAACGAGCAAAGTTTCGCTCCGCAAGATCGTCGTAAGTGGTCTGCTCTCGGCGAACACCCGCGACAATCTCAACCGCTTCTTCAAAGAACCGTGCCCGGTTTTGCGGAAGGGTTCGGTTAGGAACCGAGGCATAGCGTCGACTCAGCTGCTCGTAAATGCCGTCCCAGTTGTTCTTGGAAGCAAGCTCGGCTCTCTCCTTGGCCATTTGGGCTTCTTGCATGCGCCGCCGCTCGGCGTCGCGACGCTTAACCAGTTCGTAATCTTCGGGCGTGGTTCCGTCGATGACGCGCATCTTGACGGGCTTCTGGAGCGCCTGAGACATCACCGTCTCGACCGATCGGATCGTCATTGGGACCCGCAGGTGCCCACCGAGTTCCACATCGCTGCTGGGTACACCCACCACCAGAACGCCCTCATCGAGGGCCACAGGCACGGCCAGCTTCAGCGCGGTCCATACACCTACGCCACTTACGCCCTCCATCATCTTAGGAAGAGCCTGTTTCCAAACGTCAGCCAACTGCTCCATGCGTCCGAATTATAGCCGTTGGCAGTTCCTAGGAACATCACTAGGGTAGACGAGACATTTTCGAAACAACTTTCTCGGCGATTTCTTAACAAATCGGGCGGTTTAGTCTGTCGCCTCGCCCCGCTTCCACCAGTGCTTCTTCTCCTTCTTCTTCCGAACAGGATCGCGATACGGAATCAAAACCCGAACACGCGGGTCGGACACGGTTTTTCGCCACTTGTCACCTTCTTTGCAAAGACTGAAAACAGGCGTGGGACACTGGGTGTGCTGAACGATCCAGCTAACCAGTTCAGAGTAATCGTCGCCGCCGTGCCAGAAAGCCTCTTTTTCGCTGAGGAAATCGACCAGGAAAATCGTCTCGAAGGGGAGGCTCGTTCCCTTCGGCTTAGCGTCAACCACGTAGAGAGCAGATATCCAAGCCTGCTCTTCTAGATAAGCTGCCATGTAGTCTTCCAGGTCCCTCGAAATCGAAGGAGCGCGCAGTTCCATGGCCTTGGGACCGCGTGCAAACACACCGTGAAAATCGCTCGTTCTCCCTCTGCGAAGTTCAAGAAACTCATAGACCGCCTTCCCCTCGTCTAGCCGCTCAAGATG
>CAZAVC010000353.1:0-1006 GCA_964488265.1 uncultured Fimbriimonas sp. | reverse complement strand
TTGAAGAGAAGATAGGCTGCGTAGTTCTCGTAAGGCACCGTTGTGGCAAGCGAAACCACCCCGCGCTCATACAGATCTTTATCGATCGGCCAAAGTAGCTGAATCGCGACGAATCGGTGGAACGGATTCTCCGAATTGACAAGCTCCTCCAATCGCCTCCGGTACTCCGATCTACCGTAAACACGATCAGTCGCGTAAAGCTTTCTCATGTAGTCGACGGTTTTCGCACCCGAAGCCTCCACGTTGAGGTCGATTTCCAATTCTGGTGGAATAGCCAGAGAGTCGTCATCTTTCGTTGCCTTTTCGACCTTTCCGGTGATCTCCTCCCAATCCTTCCGCACTTTTTCTTCAAAGTGAGAACGAACGCGGGTTTTGCCTTCTTCCGTAAACCATGCCTCGATGGCGGGTTCAAAGGGAGCGTCGAGCGTCTCGTCCACCCAATCGCGTGCCTCCGCTTCCGTCATGGGCAGTGAAACGATCCCGGCTTTCCTGAAGCGATCCGCCATCGCCGGGTGCGAGTCCACCGGGCGAGTTTTTCGGTCAAGGCTCTTGAGAAGATCTTGGGCGACCACATTGCGATCGATCTCCTTCGACCTTTCCACAAGTCCCGCAAATCCCGGCCATCCCATCCGGACGATCTCAACCGACCTACCGTAGCGTAACCAGTAGTACCAGGATCCAAAAATCTCTAACTTGATCCCGGTGAACTTGAAGACCTCCGGACCGACCTGACCGACTTCCGCCGAGTCCGCCTCGAATTCTTGCTCTCGTTTCACCGCCAAAAGCAGGACGTCAAACCGATCTTCGAACAGTTCCGCCGTCGAGCGAAGAATGCTTCCGATCCAGGAACTACTGAGTGAGTAAGCAGCGCGCTCCAGGGTTGCCTGGGCGTGGTACAGCCGGATCGACTTCTCCCCGTGCGCCCCACGAAAGTGCCCGAGTTCATGGGCGATGACGCCTTCAATCTCCTTTGCAGAGAAAAGCTCGAGCAACGGCAAACCGACGC
>CAZAVC010000352.1:0-2982 GCA_964488265.1 uncultured Fimbriimonas sp. | reverse complement strand
GATCGAGTAACAGAGTCGGTAGACTAAGGAAGTCTCATGGGACAGTATCTGGGAATCGTTGCGATCACGGCCGTTGCAGGTGTGATCTCCGGACTTTTGGCCGCCTTGGCGTATGTGCTCGGCCCAAAAAGAATCACCCCTTACAAGCAAGCTCCCTATGAGTGTGGCGTTGCTCCGGTTGGAGACGCCAAAGAGCGCTTCCCGATTAAGTTCTATCTGGTCGCGATCATCTTCATCTTGTTCGATATCGAAGTCGTCTTCCTGTGGGCTTGGATGACCGTGTACAAATCTGCGCCTGTTGACTTCATGCAGTTCACCTTCATTGAATTCATGACTTACATGTCCACGTGGATTCTGGGCTACATCTATGCCGTCAAGGTCGGCGCTATTGATTGGGATGAAACCACCTCGCTCTCGAAAGAGAAGCTTGGCGATGTGGACGAGGACGAAGCTGCAGTGGGTCAACCTGTTTTGGGAGGAGTGGCTTAAATGTCTCACGTTGAAGTTGGCGAAACCGGTCCGATGATCGGCGAAGAGAGAGCCGAGATCGTTCGCTTGCGAGAGTCGCTCGGCGAGAAGTTTTTGGGTACCAAAACGTTTCGGGGCGAAACCTATGTGTTTGTGGACCGAACCGCGGTTGTCGATGCTCTTACCGCTCTGAAGAACGATCCCGACCTGCAATACAACTACTTCTGCGAGTGCGTGGGGGTCGACTACAGTACGTGGACCCACGAACGCGATCTCGCGGGTCGGTTTGAAGTTGTCTACAACCTCATGAGCCTGCAGTACGCGGCTCGAATTTTCGTAAAAACGTCGGTGAACGATGGCGAAACCATTCCCACGGCAAAGCACGTTTTTGCGGGCGCTGAGTACCCCGAGCGCGAAATCCAAGATTTGTACGGCGTTGTCTTTGAGGGCAACGAACCCATTCCCGGGGCGCGATTCCTGCTTCCCGATGATTGGGTGGGCTTCCCGCTTCGCAAGGAGTACCCGCTCGGCGGAGAGGATGTCCTCTTCGATGGCGGCACTCGCGGTCCGGCGGTAGAGGACAAAATGGTCCCCCACGCCGGTGAGAGTTTCGAAGGCAAAACCGGCACCGGCGAAGTGTCTGGCCGATAAGGTCTTTTCGCTCCCACACAGGCAACCTGCGCCAACTTCCCCTCCCTGGGCAAAGTTACGCCTGCACTTTCAGAGTCATTGGGTCCGTCGAAGATCTAGCTTGATCCTCCGGGCGTCCTTCAATAAGCTCCTTTGGTCAAAGTCCTTAACAAATTTAAGACAAGCGTCAACGAGCCATTAGTTTAGAAAGTTCACTAAAGCGAAGCATTTTTTTTCCAAATTGAAATCTTTCTGTTATAGTAAGTAGACCTTGAGGGGCAATGGCGCCTCAAGAGCACTCATCGCGTAGGCCATCTGGCCTTCAACTTGTTCGAATAATCATGAAAAAAGCGTTCACACTCATCGAACTGCTCGTCGTGATTGCGATCATCGCAATCCTTGCCGCAATTCTCTTCCCAGTCTTTGCTCAAGCCAAAGAAGCTGCGAAGAAGACCACGGATCTTTCTAACCAAAAGCAAATCGCCCTCGGTCTCGTCATGTATGCAGGCGACGTTGACGATCGATTCGTCACCCATGCTTACCAAAACGTCGGACAAACCGGCGCCAACCAAATCTGGTGGCCGCAAGCTGTCCAGCCGTACGTGAAGAACTGGCAACTGTTCCGATCGCCCGGAGCGAAGCAAACCCACCCCACTTGGAGCCCGATTCCCGCGAACGTTCACTGGTGGTACAACTGGATGCGCTGGCCAGAGTTCGGCCTTAACGTCGAGTACTTAAACCCGGCACCTGGCGACTGCAGCCGATGGGGTAGCCAAATCGAACCAGGTCTTCTTGCGTTCGGTCAGCCAATCTCCTACACTTCGATTGCCAGCCCTTCGGCAACCGTTGCCATCACGACCACGAAGGTTGTTGGCAGCAGCGCGGGTTACTTCGTCTCTGCGCGTGTTGGTGCGCCGGCATCGATCACCGCACCTGAGATCTGCACCTTCAGTAACTGGGGATGGGGCATCGGCTCTGCGGGCGACACCGCAGGTCTTTACCCGGGCAACCCAACTTCTACGGGTTACTTCGCTGACTACTATGCAGGCGGATCCAACGTTGGCATGACCGACGGTAGTGCCAAGTACTTCCGAGCCGGAAACCTGGCTGCTGGAACAAACTGGCAACGCGGTATTGCAAACAGTGCCGTCGTGATCAACAACCGACCGGCCTACCTGTGGGATACTCAAGAGTAATGCGAACCCGATTCTCTATTCTTGCGCTCACTTTGATCGTTGGAGCATCCCTAGTCGGTTGCTCCGGCGGAGCAGGTGATGAGGCAGCCATCAACGCAGCTCCACAACCGGCAGACGGCGGAAAGGTCGAATCTAACCCCAATAAGAAACTTATTGGCGGCGAGCAATCGATGACCGGCGGCGGCGGTGCACCTGCATCGGACTCGACTCCGGCGCAAGTCGAAGTTAAGCCAGACTAGTAGAAACGAGAGCAATTGCTCACAAAAGCAGGGCTTTTTAGCCCTGCTTTTTCTTTTTACAACCTAGCACGGCTCTGAATGGAGGGATGCCCTCAATCCGTCAAGAGCTTCACTTTGAGCAATCAGGGAATGCACCCGCTGCCAAAGTAGTTGGGGATCCAAACAATCAATCCGCCCTGTATCTTAACGGCCCCTTGACGGGAACCGCAGCGGGGCTTGGACCACGATCTGATTCCATTCACCAATTCGCTCGACAAACGAACAATCATCGTCGAACTTCCTTCCGAACCCCCGGGCAGGGTCTAGCGCCGGTCCTGGTTGCCTCGCCCCCTGAATCGGTAGGGGTTGGGGATCACAATAAGGTTGAGGATCCCAATGGGTTGGGCATAGCTGGAATGAGAAACATTCACTCGCCAAAGAACGACTACCCTTCCCAACCAAAAACAAAG
>CAZAVC010000351.1:0-2988 GCA_964488265.1 uncultured Fimbriimonas sp. | reverse complement strand
GAGCCGTTCCGCCGCCAGGGACGATTCCTTCTTCAAGAGCGGCTCGCGTTGCAGCGAGTGCGTCTTCGATTCGAGCTTTCTTCTCTTTGAGCGCGGTTTCGGTGGCTGCGCCAACCTTCACGACGGCGACGCCGCCGCTCAGCTTAGCTTGTCGCTCTTGGAGCTTCTCCTTGTCGTAGTTGCTGTCGGTGACTTCGACTTGTTGCTTGATCTGCTTCAGTCGGCCCTCGATGGCAGCCTTATCGCCCTTGCCGTTGACGATGGTGGTCGTCTCCTTGGTGATGACAAGTCGTTGGCAGCTACCCAGCATGTCCGGCGTAACGTTCTCGAGCTTGATGCCGAGATCCTCGCTGATGAATTGGCCACCCGTGAGGATCGCCATGTCTTCCATCATCGCCTTTCGTCGATCGCCAAAGCCTGGTGCCTTCACCGCTGCCACCGGGAGGTTAGCTCGGATTCGGTTAAGAACGAGGGTCGCGAGAGCTTCGTTCTCCATGTCCTCAGCAACGATCACGAACGGGCGACCCATTCGCAGGACCTTCTCAAGAAGCGGAACGAGGTCTTGCACGCTGGCAATCTTCTTCTCGTGGAAGAGGATGAGCGGCTCCTCGAAAGCGACTTCCATGCGGTTCGCATCGGTGACGAAGTAAGGCGAAAGGTAGCCCTTATCGAACTGAAGACCATCTACTTGATCGTAGTGGGTCTCAGTGGACTTGCTCTCTTCAACCGTAACAACTCCATCCTTTCCAACCTTGTTGATGAGCTCGCCGATGAGTTGGCCGAGTTCTGCATCGTTAGCAGAGATGGTGGCAACGCGAACAACGTCGCTCTCCCCATTGACGGGCTTGGAAAGCTTGGCAAGTTCGGCGACGATGGTGTCGACCGCCATTTCGATGCCTGCCTTGATTTGGGTTGCGTTGCTACCTGCAGCAACGTTTCGAATGCCTTCCTTGAAGATTGCTTGCGCGAGAACGGTTGCCGTGGTGGTACCGTCGCCTGCCGTGTCGTTCGTCTTGCTGGAGACTTCGCGAATGAGCTGTGCGCCCATGTTCTCGAATCGGTTCTCGATTTCGATTTCCTTCGCGATGGTCACGCCGTCGTTGATGACGGTCGGGGAACCAAACTTCTTCTCCAGAACTACGTTGCGTCCTCGCGGGCCAAGGGTGACCTTAACCGCGTTTGCGAGCTTGTCGACGCCAATTTCGAGCTGACGACGTGCGTCGTCTGTGAACTTAATTTCTTTCGCTGCCATTTCTTAACCCTCGATAACCGCCAACACTTCGTCGGCGCGCAAGATGATGTAGTCATTGCCCTCAACCTTTACCTCCGTACCGCCATATTTGCCGTACAGGATGACGTCACCGATAGCGACGTCGATAGGTGCGAGGGAACCACTGTCCAGTCGCTTGCCGGGACCAACAGCAAGCACTTTGCCGCGGAGAGGCTTTTCCTGAGCGGTGTCTGGAAGGATAATTCCTCCCGCCGACTTTTCCTCTCGGGCCGCGGCTTCAACGATGATCCGATCGTGAAGAGGTTGTAGGTTCATGTGCGTTTCGTTCCGGTAAGATTTCGCTCGATTGCAAGCAAGACAGCTTCAAACTTGAGCGTTAGCAGTTTACCGCAAAGAGTGCTAACGCCAAGAAAACGCAATGTGTTTCTTCTTGCGTCAGTTTCGGCAATGCTCAGAACCTTAACAGTAGGTAAGAATGCCTATAATCCTGGTGGAGAGCATGGCTACGGTGGACCCTTTTTGTTCTTCCCAGGGTCAAACCACATGCAGGCCATAGCGACCGGCACGAAGTTTGCGCTTAGGAAAAGGACTGGCTCCAGCCTAAGCGTGAACCGCAATTAGGGGGAGGATTCATTAATGGTGGTTTTGAAAGTTTTAGCGTCGGCTGCGATCCTTCAAGGGGGAGCGAGCCCAAAGGAGATATGGGAGTCTTGCCAAAAGCAGCTGCAAGAGGCCTCCACGGTAACCGGAACCTTCTATTTGGCTTCCAATGCGGGTCCATCTCAGAAGATCGAGTTCCGATTGGCCAAGGACAATCGGTTCGCGATGATCGGCACGACCATGTCCGACTATTTCGATGGATCAACCTATTACCGTGTAGATGCCCGCAAGCGGACCTATGAGATTCGCAATCCAAAACTGTTTGGCGTCCCAACCATTATTGGATTTGAGGCATTTGTTCGCCCCAACGAGCAGTATCCGATGGGTGATATTCCGCTCTACTCGGCAGCCCGATTCGTGGAGCAGGAGGGTCTGAGACTCGTTGAGGTGAGCTACACCGACGGTAAAGATGCCATTCAGGTGTACGTCGATCCCGAAACGCGCCTTCCAAAGGGTTGGGATTGGTCGAGAGAGGGAACCAGAGCGGTTGCTCGATTCAAAGATGTTGTCGTGAATGCATCGTTGAGCGCAGACGCGTTTTCTTTCCAGCCATCGGGCGACTACACCAAACTGGACACCTCAGCGGGTGCCGAAAGCCAAAAGTTGAAAGTTGGAGACGCTGCACCGGAAATTATCGACATCTCTCCAAAATCGACTCGGAAGCTGTCAACCGTCCGATCTAAGACCCAGCCTACGGTCGTTGCATTCGTTAATGCCAAGCAGCAAACCAGCAGTGAAGCGATCGTGCAACTTGGAGCCCTTTTTGGGAAAGTTAGGAAATCGGGTGCGAAAGTGATCTTCGTGACGGTTGGCATGACCCAGTCAGAGGTGACGGTGATGAACAAGATTTACAAGATCACGGTGCCTGTGCTGAACTCTGGCCTCACGAATGGGGTTAAAGAGGCTTACGACGTCAACGTTTTGCCATCTACCTTTATCCTCGACCGAAACGGAAAGGTGCAATATCGATCCCCCGGGTTTGACAAGGACGAAGTCGAAGAGAAGCTGAAAGCTCTGACGATCTAAAAGTCAATTTCCCAGCGTGTGGAGTCGATTGCAACTCGCCCGCTCTCTTTGAACTCCACCTCTTCGGCCCT
>CAZAVC010000350.1:0-2997 GCA_964488265.1 uncultured Fimbriimonas sp. | reverse complement strand
TCACACTCATCGAACTGCTCGTCGTGATTGCGATCATCGCAATCCTTGCCGCAATCCTCTTCCCCGTCTTTGCCCAGGCCAAACTCGCCGCAAAGGCGACCAGTTGTGCCTCCAACCTTCGACAACTGGACGTTTCGTTCGTCATGTACCAGTCCGATAACGACGACCGATTCCCGCTAAGCGCTTACAACACGGACACGGGCGTGGTGATCTGGCACGACATGATCGACCCGTACGTGAAGAACAAAGAGCTTTGGTGGTGCCCCTGCAGCAATGTCAGTAAGTTCGATACCAACGGTTCGGTAACCAGCCACTTCGGCTACAACGCCCGGTATCTCACGAACCTAGAACTCGATTTTTCGAACCTCCCCACGCAACAAGCGGTGAGCTCAACCGTGCTGGAAGATCCATCGAATACCGTTGCCCTTGCCACCGCAAAGTCAAGCGTCAATGGTAGCTGGTGTGGGGATGACGGAAAGTTCCTGCTTCGCCCAAGCGATCCAGCCGCGGCCGATTGCTGGGGCAGACCAGACGCAAACGCCCCAGACAAGGCTATTGTTGCCTGGGCAGATGGTCACGTCAGTAAGAAGGGACTCAACCAGTTCTTCACCGGACAAAGCCCCGTTGATCGGTTCTTCGACCTTCAATAAGCCAACTGTTACTGCGAGAGACGCACGTCGGTGCTGTACTTGGGGACTCCCAAGACGAACGACGTGCTGATCTTGCCGATCCCGCGAATCTTCGTGATCTTCTCGCGAAGCACTTGCTCGTAGTGCCTCATGTCTCGCACGACGATCTTCAGAAGGAAGTCGAACTCTCCCGTCACGTGGTAGCACTCGGAAATCTCAGGGATGTCAGCAACGGCCTTTCGGAATCGCTCGATCGGTTGCGCCTCGTGCAGGCTCAGCGAAATCTGAGTAAGGGCGGTGAGTTTGTAGCCGAGTCGCTCCGCATCTAGCAGGGCGGTGTATCGCTTTACGAGGCCAGACTTCTCAAGGGCACGGACTCTTTGCAGAACGCTCGGGGCAGATAGCCCAACCTGCTTAGCGAGGTCGGCGTTAGTAATCCGACCGTCTTCTTGCAAGAGTGCGAGCAACTGAATATCGACTTCATCAAGGTGGGCTTTCATCGTAGGTTCACAAGAACAGCCCCTCATCAACGAGAAGGCGACGAGAGTTTACACGCCAGGTTCCAGGCTCGCGTTCCAGAATCAGGTTCAACGCCGAAACGAACCAGCCAAATTGCGACGGTTATCCTAAGATTATTAGGTGAATCAGGTCACTCGTCGGCAGAGCCGGGAGGAGTTACAAGCGCTTGAGGGCGTAGAACTCGGCTTCCCAAATTGAGGAGGTCTAGGACGTCCTCAAAACTGAGCGAGTATTTGCGAGGGTGATCTCGCCATTCGTCCAGCATGACTCGGTAAGAGGGCAACATGGGCTTGCGAGCGTTCTGAAAAACGGAATCGCCCATGTCCGCAAATCGATCGCCCTGCTTGCAGTAGTAGCGAGCGTAAGATCGTTGTTTGTATTCGCTGTCGCCATCCCAACCTGGGAATCGGACATCGATTTCCATTCCGGCTTCGGACTGTTTTCGGCACGCCCGACCCATTTGCCAGTACATCTCTAGAATCTCGACGACTTCATCGCAGCCTGCTGCGGAAAGGGTGTCGGACTCGATGAATGGAATGATGGAATCGTATTCCCGCTCGAATCCGTGTTCAATGGCCTCACGCTGGTACTCGAGGATTTCCTTTTCTTCAGGGAAGTAGGAGGCAAGGATCCGCAATTGGTTCGAAATGATCCACCGCTCTGCTCTCGTCAACCTCATGGTGCCTTGGGTCCTACTTGGAGCGAGTTTCTAAACCAAACTCCAATTTGTAATATGTTGCTTACCTTAACGCATGTAGAAGCGTTTCGGAAGCCATTCTTTGGCAATATCGCTGAAAATCCCACTAAAACGGGACATGTTCGAACTTTTTGACGATAATGCTCCGTCAAGAACTGTTTAGGCCCCCCGAAGGGAGCCTAAACAGAGTTTGCGTTGCAGAACGCTTACTTGACTTCGACTTTTCCGCCAGCTTCTTCGATCGCCTTCTTGATCTTCTCGGCGTCGTCCTTGTTGGTGGCTTGCTTGATCGGTTGCGGAGCGCCATCGACCAGGTCTTTGGCTTCCTTGAGGCCGAGACCGGTGAGCTCTCGGACAACCTTGATGACGTTGAGCTTGCTTGCGCCGGAATCCGTGAGGATAACGTCAAACTCGGTCTTCTCCTCTTCAGGAGCTGCTGCTGCTGCAGGAGCCATGCCTGCGAACATTGCCGGGTTGAATGCCGGAGCAGCGGCGGTTACGCCGAACTTGTCTTCTAGTCCTTTCTTGAGCTCGCTGAGCTCGATTGCGGTGAGACCGCTAATCTGTTCGATGATCGTTTCAACGGTAGTTGCCATTGTTCTTTCTCTTTGTTAATTCGTTTTCGCTTTCGCGGATCTAATGTTGGATTCTTCTTGGGGCTTAAGCAGCGGTGTCGCCTTCTGCTACCTTGTCGGCCACGGCGCCAATCGTGCGGATAGGATCCGCATAAAGGGCTTCGACGGTACCAACGAGGTTGGAAAGGGGAGCGGCAATCGCTCCGATGACTTGGCTGATAAGCACGTCACGCGGCGGAAGCTCGGAGAGAGCCTCAACCTCTTTTTGCGTGAACGCTTTCCCGCTGAAGAAACCGCCCTTTACGACGAGTTTCTTGCTGCTTTTCGCAAACTCGAGAAGCGTTTTGGCGCAGCCGGCTTCGTCTTCAAAAATGAAGGCGAATGCGGTTGTGCCGTTGTGATACTCGGAGGGAAGAGAATCTACGATCTCATCCCCAACCGCGCGTCGGAACAAGGTGTTCTTGATTACGTGCAGCTCAGCACCCTTCTTTCGAAGGTCTGCGCGCACCTTTTGGATTTCCTTGTTGGACAGGCCACGGTAGTCGGCGAATACGACGCCGACTGATTTGGAGTACCA
>CAZAVC010000349.1:0-2998 GCA_964488265.1 uncultured Fimbriimonas sp. | reverse complement strand
TGGTATTTTTCGCATCAAAGGTGCTAGAAACACCAATATCAGTTTTTTGAAAGCCAGGGGTAGGTAACCTCTGGATTCAAACATGGTGCACAACGTTTTGATCATCGGATCGGGGCCGGCCGGATACACCGCAGCCCTTTACGCGGCTCGGGCAGATCTCAAGCCCGTCGTCTTTGCGGGACTTCAACCCGGAGGACAGCTGACCATCACGACCGATGTCGAGAACTACCCCGGATTTCCGGATGGCATCATGGGTCCCGAGATGATGGAACTGTTCCGAAAGCAAGCGGAACGGTTTGGTGCCGAAGTGCGATACGAGATCGTCACGAAGGTCGACTTTTCCCAACACCCTTATCGCGTGTGGGTGGATGACACCGAATACCAAGCGAACAGCATCATCGTCGCAACCGGAGCCAGCGCCAAATGGCTAGGACTAGAAGGCGAGGTTTTCTTTGGTGGTTACGGCGTGAGCGCTTGCGCCACCTGTGACGGATTCTTCTTCCGTGGCAAGACGGTTGCCGTTGTTGGCGGAGGTGACACGGCTATGGAAGAGGCCCACTACCTCACCCGACACGCGGAGAAGGTTTACGTCATTCACCGACGCGACGAGTTCCGTGCCAGCAAGATCATGCAGCAACGCGTTCTGGAAAACCCGAAAGTGGAAGTCATTTGGAACAGCGCGATCGAAGAGATTCTGGGTGTACGCGAGGGTGTACGGAAGGTGACCGGAGTCAAGCTGAAGGACACCGTTACCGGCGAGCAATCCGAACTCACGCTCGATGGCGTTTTCGTTGCAATCGGCCACAAGCCGAACTCCGACCTTTTCAAAGGGGTTCTCGATATGGACGAGACGGGCTATCTCCTTGTCAAGCCGGGATCAACTGCGACGAATATTCCCGGCGTGTTTGCCTCCGGTGACGTCGCCGACTCCGTCTATCGTCAAGCGGTCAGCGCAGCCGGAACGGGTTGTATGGCCGCGATTGATGCGGAACGATTCCTGACTACGCTTGAGTAAAACTCTGTAGCGGTTGGGACGTGCGAGCGGAACCGCTTGCATGTTCCAACGTCCCTTCCTTCAGCGAAAGCTCATCTGCCGAAAGGCAAAGCGCATCACCATGAACGCTTCTCTTCTAGCCGCCACTTTTGCTCTTGCTCTCCAACCACTCTCCATTCAAGAAGAGCAAAAACCCAACCGAACTCCAAAGACGATCACCATCAATAAACTGGGAGACGCCACCGGGAAGGCGATGCTCCAAACCTACTTCACTTTGGAGCCAATGGATGCTCCGAAGCTCTCCCCAAAGAAGTTCCCCCCACTCGAGGAGCCCTACTCGTTCGACTACTTCGTCGCGGGCTTCGTTGCCTTAGACAAGGCGCGAGAAGACTTCAACATCCGCCTAAAGGTTTTCTCCCAACAGCGCAAGGAAACGGGCGATTTGGCCGAACCCGCCACCAGGTTGCTTCTTAGAATTTGGGAGTACAACTTTAAGCGACTTCGTCTAGACCACCGCCAGGATATGGGCGGTGGATCGGTCGACGTCTACCTCTGTTGGGGGGGTAAGGCGGGGGGCGAACAGCTCTTTGATGTCGACAACCAATACGATCCCAAGGGAGCGAGTGTCAACACCGTCTACATTTACGACCTCCCCTCGTTCACGAACAAGGTCGAACAGGTGCGTGAACTCGCCCACGAATACGCTCACGCGGTGTTCCCCGCCATTGGTGGCTTCGAACAGCCGGAAAACTGGGCCAACGGCTACATGGGCGAAAAGCTCTACCTAAAGTGGCTTGCTGCGGATATGGCCGCCGGGAAGCTCAACGCCCAAGACGTTATGGGAGTCGATCCCAAAGCTCTCGCCGCGTGGGTTGCCAAAGAAGTCGATCCGCTCATGGTGAAAGCGGCTCAAATCAAGCCAACTTCAGAAATGCTCGATGGAAAAGCCAAGGTCAACATGGACGCCTACATTGGGTTGAACCTTTGGGCAGAGGCTGTATTGCCTCAGCGCGCTTTTGCCCGGGCTCAGGTGATCGTTGGGTCTACGGACGCCAAAGACCTCATCCCGGCTCTCAGCAACGCGCTCGTTGGAGAGGATCCCTTTTCGGTGACGTTGCCCGCCCAGGTAGCAGGGTTGAAGGTTTGGTTGCCGTTTGGAAAGTGCCAGATCAACGGGTTGATCATCGACAAGAAGTCGGGCGAGTGGGTGCAGGTGACGGTGCCCAAAACACCGAAGCCGTTCCGAGTCATTCCACCAAAAGGGGATTGAACGGAACGGCTCCGCCGTTTTCTAGATCGGTTAGCCCTTTAGAGCGCCGTCGATTGCCTTCGAAAGGTCGGCACCGAGTTGTGGGTAGTAACCCTCGATGACCTTGACGACCTTGCCCTTCTTGTCCACGACCATGAACGCCGGAATAGGACCGACGCCGATCTTGCCCGCGAACGGAATCGCGTCGATAGCGAAGGTGTAGGTGTATTTGTGCTCTTTGGCGTAAGCCTTGGCGATCTTCGCACTGTCTTCCTCATCAACGTTTGCGCCGATGACCATCACACCCTTGGAGGCGTACTTCTTGTGAAGCTCTTGAAGGGTCGGAGAAGCCTTCTTACAAGGTCCGCACCAAGATGCCCAGAAGTCGACAAGGTAAACCTTGCCCGCAAGACTCTTGTTGGTGAGGGACTTACCCGCAGTTGTTTTGAGCGAGAAAGCCGGAAGCGTCTTTCCCTCTACCTTGGAAAGCGATTGGCCGCCCTTTGCAGGGACAACCGTCCACGCGCCAACCAGTACAGCGGCAGCGGCAACTTTTAAAATCGTTCCGGTCAATTTGTTCATCCTTGTTCCTCGGCGGTCATCGTATTGCGCGATTCCAACCCTTAACGGAATTGTACGTGATTCGGCAATTGATGAAAGCAGCCTCTTACCCCTGCCGAAACGCAAGTTGGGTGTGAATTGTTCCCCGAAACCGTTCGAGCGGTATCCTGCCGTATCGTGTCAACGCCGGGGAG
>CAZAVC010000348.1:0-3001 GCA_964488265.1 uncultured Fimbriimonas sp. | reverse complement strand
GGGCCGAATCGTTGTTCCCGAAGCCGAAGCATTATTGGATCAAGAGATCAAAGTGCTGGACAAAGGATTTGTCCGCCTTGTCGATTACATGGGCGGCGACCAGCGGATTGTTCAAGCCGCGCGGGTCAGTTACGGTTCCGGCACCAAAACCTATCGACAAGATCGAGGCCTCATCCACTACCTTATCAAGAACTGGCACACCAGCCCGTTCGAGCAGGTTCAGCTGACCTTCCATACCAAGATGCCGATCTTCGTGGCTCGCCAGTGGGTTCGCCACCGAACGGCTAGGCTCAACGAGATCTCCGGTCGCTATTCGGTGATGAAGGACGAGTTTTACGTCCCAGACCCCAACCAGGTGAGCTTCCAAAGCTCGAACAACAAGCAGGGTCGTGGCGATACGCTTCCTTTTGAAGAGGCCCAAGCGATCATCAACGCCATGGAATCCGAGCAGCGGGCGGTTTACGACAACTACACGTCGATGATCGATAAGGGAGTCGCTCGCGAACTCGCCCGGTCCAACCTTCCTCTCTCGCTCTACACCGAGTGGTACTGGCAGATCGATCTGCACAACCTCTTCCACTTCATCCGGCTCCGCGCCGACTCGCACGCCCAGTACGAGATTCGGGTGTACGCCGACGCTCTTGCCGAGTGCGCCAAAGCGGTCGCTCCGATTGCTTACGAAGCGTTTGAAGAGCATATTCTAGGTTCGGTCTCGTTCAGCAGAGCCGAGTGCGAAGCGCTCAACGTGATGCTTGCAGGCGGTGAGCCGAACATGGAAGAGAGACCGCTTAAGGCGTTCCTAGAAAAGCTGGAAAAGGTGAAGAGTGCGGTGCCTGCAACCGACCTCGAAGAACCGGCGCCTCCTACGGCGTAAGTTATCGGTTCATTAAGAACACATAGACCGCCTTGATAGCCAAAACTCCAAACAGGATTCCAAATCCGGCGAGGATGACGTTGGCAATCAGGCGGTCTTGTTTAGAGGGCGAATGGTCCACCTTTTTGCGGTCGATTTGCCGATCTTCGCGCAACTTACTTGCAAGGGTTTGGACGCTCTTCATCCGCAAGAGAGGGCTATCGAGACCGCTCTTCACTTCGTTGCCCGGTCGCTCCACGCGGTAGAGGGGCTCTTCAAGTTCGCGCAAGACACCCGAGACTCGCGACTCCATCCACTCTTGGTGCATGGCGTCCAATTCTTGCGCCACCAAATCGGGGTGCATGCCTACCGCTTCGGCAACATCCTCGACCGTGATCTTGCCGATCTGGTGATAGCGCGCGGTCTCCTCTTCCAAGGATTCGGCGCGGTGCAGACGCTCTAGAAGAAGGCGGAGTTCCTCGTCAGATGCAATCTCGGATTTTGGGTTGCGCTTGGCATTTCCCACTTCCGGATTGACTGATTCGAAGAACTCCTGAGACATGACGTTAGGACGATTTTACTAGTCCCCGCCACCACCAAAGTCGCCGCCGCCGAAATCTCCACCTCCGAAGTCGGACCCACCCCAGTCGCCACCGCCGAAGTCTCCGCCGCCAAAGTCGGTGCCAGAGTCGAACGATCCGCCAAAGTCGGTGCCGTTATCGAAGGATCCCCCGCCGAAGTCACCGCCGAGGTTGTTTCCGTAGCCGCCCGCGTAGTCGTAGTTGTGGTTGTGATAACCACCCCAATGGCCGCCGTACCCGCCGAACGGGGTGTAGTAGTGCGGGGTCATGAGGTTCATCACCGCTCCCATCGCAAGGGCGTTGAAGAGGAAGTCGCCGCTTCCGTAGTGACGGTACGGATCGTAGCCGCGCACCTCGTACCACGGTCGGAATCGACCTTCGTCTTCCATGCCGCGCATGGTCGGCATTCTGCCCGCCATCAACTCATCTCGTTCCGCAGCGGTCACCATGACCGTCCGACGCTGCCCACCGAGGTTCATCTCAACCGGATAAAGATCACCCGAGGGCTGGCTGCTGAAGTAAGAGACGCCTTTTACCGGCTCAAAGAGAGGGGCGCGCTCGTACAGGGCATCATCCGCGCGCGGCGGAATCTTGAACGCCACCTCCGTGTCGCCCGTGGCACGCCGCACGTGGGTCTTCGCCGTCTCAAGATCGTCTTGCACGAGTTCGAACTGCCGTTGGGCTCGGAGGTAGTCGTCAACCGTTTTCGCTCGATTGAACAGAGACGTTCCCTCGTCGAGCGACTCTTGCATGCGAGTCCGATACTGGCGGATGGCTTCCGTGTCCATACTCTCTTCAAGAAGACCGTCGTAGCTGTCTAGATAGAAGATCGCCTCAATCGCGTTTTGCTTGGCTTCAGCGGCTCTGCCACGGGCCGCGTTCAACTTTTTTTTCTGCGCCGACCAGTAGATGAGACCGGCGATGCCCGCACCGATGAGCGGGATACCGATGCAGATCCAGCCAGAGATATTGGAACTCTGCTTTGCAACCGGGGCCGCCACCTTCGCCGGAGCTCCCACCGAGCTCTTCGCATCGATTCGGGCAGCCTCAGAAAGGCTCACCGCCAAGCGAGTGATGCCCGGCGTGAAGTCGGTTTTGGTCATCGCCTTCGCCGCTTCATTGTTCAACTGCTGAAGACGATTGTTAGAGACTTGGGAGTTGTAGCCCGTGATGCCCTTCTTGGTCACCACGACAACCAATCCTTCTTTGCCCAATTTGAACTGCGAATCGTTGAGATACTTGGCGTACCCACCTCGGTTCTCGTTGCCACCGCGATTCCAGCGGTTGCCAAGTTGAGGCACCACCAGCACCTTGAGCTTCATGGGGGCGATCGCCTTCGCCGCTTCCTCGACCTTTGCCCGATCGACCAACTTCACCGCCGAAGGGTGAGTCCAAAGCGAACCATCCTTCAACACCTTGTAGGCATCTTCCGGGGTTGCACCCTGCGCGTGAGCCTGAGGAGCGCTGACCCACGCAGTCGCCACGATCAACGACATCAAGATCGCCTTGGATTTTGTTTGCATCTTTTTTTTTTTTTTTTTTTTTTTTTTTTTGCCGGGGTTGCACC
>CAZAVC010000347.1:0-3002 GCA_964488265.1 uncultured Fimbriimonas sp. | reverse complement strand
CGGCTTGGAGGTACCCCGGGGAGACCACCCCGCCCCTATCGGGGCACCCCTCCATAGAGGGGAATTTGGGACCGCTCACGCGGTTCAAATTGGGTTCGGCCAGCCGATTACTTCAGACCCTTATCCAGAATCGACCGCAACACGTCGATCACTCGATCGATCTGCGCATCCGTATGCGCCGGGCTCAGCGGCAGACTGATAATCCGGTGGAAGTTGGAATCGGCGACCGGGAAGTGCTCCGGCGTGAGTCCGTACTTGCCTGCGTAATACGAGTGTCGATGGATGGGCGTGTAGTGAACGCTGGTCGCGATGTCTTCTTGCGCCAAAAGCCGCATCACTTCGTTTCGGTCGATGGTGAGGTTGTCTAGATTCAACCGAATCACGTACAGGTGCCAAACCGGGGAAACGTGGGCGCGAGCCTTAGGGGTTTCTAACCCCGGATGATCGCCGAGCCCAGCTTCGTACCGTGCAACAATCGCCGCACGACGAGCCTGCATCTCCGGCAGTCGCTTCAACTGCACTCGGCCGAGCGCGGCCAACACATCCGGCATGTTGTATTTGAACCCGGGCTTCGGAACGTCGTACTGCCAAGAACCGCCTTTGTCGTATCGCTTCCAGGCGTCTTTATCCATGCCGTGCAAGCAGATGGGTCGTGCCCGATCGATCAACTCTTCCGATCCGGTGAGGATCCCGCCCTCGGCGGTGGTCATGTTCTTAGTGGCGTAAAAGCTGAAGCTCGCCAGGTTTTGGCCGGAACCGACTTTCCAGTCTCGATACTTGCCCGTTACCGGGTGAGCCGCATCTTCGATCAGGTGCAGACCGAACTTCTCCACCATCGCCCAAATCGGGTCCATCTCGGCAATGTGCCCGGCATAGTGAACGGGCATGATCGCCTTGGTTCGGGGGGTGATCTTCGCGAGCGCCTGCTCGGGATCAATGTTCAGGGTGTCTGGCTCGATATCCACCAAAATCGGAGTTGCGCCGACATGCTCGACTACGTTCGCGGTCGCGCAGAAGGTGTGGGTTGGCAACAGAACCTCGTCTCCCGGACCAATGCCGTGCACCAGCAACGCGGCGTGCATCCCAGCGGTGCAAGAGTTCACCGCAAGCGCTGCCGGACTGCCGTGCATTTCCGCAAACTCTTGCTCGAGCTTCTTGGTCTGCGGCCCGGTGGTGATCCAAGGCGATTGCAACGCCTCAACCACGGCGGCGATCTCCTCTTCGGTGATCTGTGGAGGCGAAAACGGAATGAATTCCCTTTCAGAGGTCGCCGGAGTGGCAGGTGCTATTGGAGCGGAAGACTGCTCAGTCGCAGACATACCGTAACGATACCAGTCCCTTAGGTTCGTTGGTCACCCCATGCAGATTCCAAGAGGGATCGTTTTGCGGTGAGGTTGAAGCTGGGCTCCTGTTGTTCGCGGCGTTCTTGAATTAGCCGTCCGCACGGCCCACTCTCTGCAAGCCAACAACCCAAAACAACACAAGCAGAAGCATCGAGGTCAGGGCTCCTAAGAGGTTGGCGGTTAACCAATCTTCAAGAGTCGAGGCGCGGATGATGAAGCAGTGAAGAAAGACCCAGAAACCGCAGGAGATGGTCTGCATTCCTCTCAGCCACTTCTGAATGGTTACGGTGCCCTTTGTGCGAAACATTAGCCACAAAGAGAGGCTCTGCACCCCCAAGAACATCCCCGAATAGAGAAAGCGAAAGATCATTTCTGACATTGGAACCTCCTCATCACGATGGGGCTGGAAATGGACCTGGAAAGGCAAACCGAAGCAACAGAGCAAGTAGGAAAGGAGATAAGAGCGCAAGAGTGCTTGGAACTCTGTTTTCTGATTCTTCGATGGGTTCCCGTTTGTAACGCAACGTCACCAACGCAAGAAGCGGGCAAAGAAAAGCCGGTATCGCGAGACCGAATAAAAGTTGAAAATGCATCCAACTCGGCGGCAAAGTCAAATGGAGGCTGCTTCCCACGGCTAGAGTGATGGCGTAGTTCGGGACCTTCACTTTGCGAAAGAGAGAGACGAGATGGAGAATCAGAACCCCAATTGGCGAGAAGAGGTAGACGCAGAGCAGGAAGGCAAGAATGGAGCTACCAACCGACGAGGGTTGGAAGGCGAATTCAATCATGGCTCGTCCATCGAGGCGGCAGGTCCGTGCTCTACAACCTCGATCAGGAGGTTTTGTATCCCAAACTCGGTAATCGCCAACCCAACATCTTTGCAAGCTTGGAAGGCATTGTAAGGGTCATCGGCCGTTGGCGGGTCGTTGTAACTCGGCCCGAAGTCAAAGCCGTCCTCGAATCTGGCGACCGGATAGTTGTACTCAAGCCCAACAATCCAAATCTTTTGCTCATGACACTCCACAATCCGAGCCAAAGCGTCTATCGGATTGAGAAAGTCAGCACTGCGTGCCCTTAGCATTGTTTGTCCTGGCTGTGGTCAGCTCTCTGAAGTGTTACGGTGACTCCTCGGTTTTCGGTTCGTTAGAGTTCGAAGCCATTCTTTGGATCAGCTCGCCAACCCCATCTGCTTCCCGACCAAGTGCAACCCGTACCGATACGCCTCAAAGTTGTCGCTCAGCAACCGCAGCACCGGAGCCTCGGCATCGTAGGGAGGGTGATCGAAGCTCGCCGCGATGTCGTAACTCACTCGACCCTGCTCTACCGGGTCGATGATCGTATCCCCAGGTTCAGCAACGCCCTTGATACCCTTGGGGAACACGCCCGTCCAGAACAGCATCAGGTCGCCGATGTGCCGATGCACCTCTCGTTCCCGCTTGAAAGACTTAGCCGCAAGGCGGACATCGCCCTCCATCAGCATTTCCGCCACGGTGCGAACGCGCTGCCCTTCGGCGTTACGAATCGCAAACTGGGCGTCGGTGTGGAGGAAGCGCACCAGCAGGTCCGATAGATAGTTTTCGGCGGCATCGATCGGCTTCAAACCGATCTGTCCCGTTAGCGCATCATGAAGGGTGTCGCGAAAGAAAGCGCGAACCGACG
>CAZAVC010000346.1:0-3008 GCA_964488265.1 uncultured Fimbriimonas sp. | reverse complement strand
AGGACCCACTTTCGTTCGTGCCTAGACGAGATTCTCTGCTAAGGTGAATTCGATGCTGAAACGTCGTGCCGCCTGGATTTTGGTTGGGAGTGTCGCCGCCGCTACATTGGTAGGAGCCACGCTCCTTCAACAGGCACTTTTCACCCGGCACGGCGAGCGTGCTTTGGAATATGTGCCGGAAGGTTACAAGTTGGTGGCTTTCTTGGATTTCACCCCTACCCCGTCGCAGGTCGCCACGTTCCAGAAAATTGACGCTGCAATGGGTCCAGATGGTCTAAAAGGAACGATCGAATCCTTCTTAAGCCAGTCTCCCGTGCCCGAGAAAGTGCGACCTATCCTTGCGAACAACATTGATCGGGGACTCGCTTTTGCAGGCGATTTCGGGAAGTCGGAGCGATTCCTTGTCTTGATCCCGTTAAAGAACCGCACCGAAGTGGAACTCGCCATGAACAAGGTTGCGCTTCCCAAGTTCGTGAAGGGAGCCAAGGTTCACACGCTGTTGAAATCGGAGGTGAAAGGCAAAGAAAAGGGAATGTTTGGGCCAACCGATGCCTACGCCGGATGGGCGGGAAGGTACCTCGTCATCGCATCGTCCGTTGATCAGTTGGTTCAAGTAAAGAACATTGATTTCGGAACGCAAAAGAGCATCCTCAGCGACTCTAGCTTCATTCGGGCGATGCAGGAGCGACCAAACGATTCCAACCTAACGGTGATGTATACCGATGAGGGGGCGGCATCTCCCGAAACAAAGAAGTGGATGAGCCTTTACGGTGGGTTTGCCGACACCGGGGTCTATCTTTCGCTTGGCGGAAAGCTGGATACACAGTCGGAAGATATCAAGAAGGCCCTTCGGACTCCGATGTTTACGGCAGCCGATTCCAACAAACTTCCTGGAGGAGCTCTGTTTACGCTCGCCCTAACGGACCTGCGCGAAATTGCGGGCGCCCCGCCAGAAGACGAGATGGCCCAGGGAGTCATGGGTGGTAAGAAAGTCATCGCTCTCTATCCCGGGGATCCCGCGACGGGAAAGGGAGTCGACATCCTGATGTACATGGATGACACAAACGGGGCAAAGCATGACGCGGTTGCCAAGATGCTCGCCGATCAAATAGTGCCGCCCAATCCAGAGGAGAAAGCCCAAAAGCCGGCATGGACCGATGAGTCCTACAAGGGCTTTACGGTTAAGGAACTCGCGCCAGATGTCCGAGACGGGTTTAAGGACATGCTTCGAAGCGAATCTAAAGAGGCCCCGATGGATATGGATGTTTTGTTACAGGACAAGACCGTAACTATGGCGAAGTCGGGCGATAACTGGATCATGGCGACGAATCGAAAGCTCCTGGAACGGGCGATCGTTGCCTACACCACAAAATCCGGTGCATTGAACGAGATTGCGGGCGCCCAAATAGGCTTAACCATCAACTTCCAAGCAGCAACAACCTCCTTGAAGTCGATCATGAAAATGGAGAAGATGGCCAAGAAGGAGCGAGAGGAAATGGAGTCGTTCCTCGCCAACTTTTCCGCCGATCCATACGATCTTGGGATGTTCGAACTCAAGATCAAAGGCGATCCGGAAGGGTATGTCTCTCTTCAAGGTCGAGTTCCCGTGAACTACAGCAAGGTCTTCAAGCCGGCTCCGGTGAAAACTAAAGAGCCGAAGAAGAACTAGAGGCCCATTCGGACCCTAGAGACCCATGCGGACCCTAGAGACCCATGCGGACCCTGTGTAGGAAGGCCCGCGCATCTTCGTGCGGGCCGCCAAAGTCAATGCGGGCAATATCGTCCAGGGCAAGGAATTGAAGTCCATCTTCAATGCCCAATCGGTTCACTTCTAGCAGCTCAATGTGCTCAGCGGAGACTGTTTTGACGAAGCCGAAGAACACGCCTTTTGCGCCATCCATCATCTGTACCAACATCCGGTTTTCCCGTGCGTAGGTGGCGACTTCAAAAGTGGAGCTGAAGGTGGGGAAGCGATTAGAGGACTCACGCGGACCCTTCCAGCCTGAGTTCTCGGTCGCTCTAAGCTGGTGCTGAACCAATAGCTCCATTCCGGCCAGATACTGCGTGCCCGCCGCTATTCGAATGACGTCGTTCAGATCTCCGATGTACACGCCGTTGTATCGACCAATGGGGTCGATAGTGTCGAGCGTATAGGTGTCTTCAGTGACGTTGACAACGAATCCGACTTCGAACTTATCTTCGTCGGAACTGTCTTCATAAATCTCAACCAACTCGTCGCGATTGAGATACCGCTTAAGAATCTCTCTAAAACGATCAATCGCTTCGGGCATGACTCTCGTTGTACCCCCCGTTAGCCTCTTCTCACGGAAGCAAACCGCGCTTGCATCTCGGCTAGGTTCACTTGGGTCAGATCGTTGATAAGCCAATGAGCGTGAGAGATATCGAGACGGGATGTGACCGGGTTCGGAATGGCGAAGACGGTCATCCCCGCAGCGACGGCGGCGTGCGATCCGTTTGGAGAGTCTTCCAGAGCAAGCGAGTCGTCTGGATTCACTCCCATGATGGACATCGCTGCTAGGTAAAGATCGGGAAACGGCTTGGCACGCTCCACGTCGTCGGCGCATACCGTGATCCTAAAATGGTGGGCGAGGCCCAGCTTCGCAAGATAACCGTCTACCCATGAGTGCTTGGAACTGGAGACGACCGCCAGAGGAATCTGTGCGGCGCTCAACTCCTCGAGCAGGCGCCGAATCCCAGGTCGAGTTTCGGAGGCGTCGATTTTTGCGAGGACTCTCGCCCGAGCCGCTTGGTGTACTCGGTCCTCGTCTAAAGGCTTTTCAAGAATCTCGGAAAGCAGACCCGCCGGAGTCTGAGTGATTTGGTCGGCTCCTCGGCCCAAGGCGTTGATCCAGTAGGCGTCGGGAAACTCGGCTCCATGCTCGCGAAACACCTCTTGCCAAGTTTCGACTTCGGGAGTTTCTGTATCCAAAATCAAACCATCGAAGTCAAAGAAAACCGCTCGCACGTGTGTATTGTGAGCAATCGGG
>CAZAVC010000345.1:0-3019 GCA_964488265.1 uncultured Fimbriimonas sp. | reverse complement strand
TGCCGATGGAGTCCTTCTGAGTTAGCTGAAGGGCAAATGCAACTCCACCATGAATATTTGTTCGGTTTTGGCGGTGCGAATCGAGAGCGGCTCCGATCGCTTGATCGGCAGATTGCCCGAAAGCGGTGAGTGATGCTGCGAATCCCACCATCACAAACGCACCTTTGTTCAATAAACCTCTCATCATCGTGATCTTACGCCTTACTGTTGATTTTGGACGGTAGCGGGTGCTTCGTTGTTTCCTTAACTTTGCCAAAACTTGCCTTGAGGTCATAATTAGGGCAGGGTCTTTTATAGATCCACAACAATTCGATCCCGTTGTAGGGGAGGAAAACACATGCAAGAACGTTACGAAGACAGTTATCTTTATCGACTGCGACACAGCGCCGCTCACCTTATGGCGCAGGCAGTTACCGAGCTGTATCCAGGAGCAAAGCTGAGTATCGGCCCTCCCGTTGAGAACGGCTTCTACTACGACATCGACTTTCCCTCGCCGATCGCCGAGTCCGACTTGGCTTTGATCGAAGGGAAGATGAAGGAGCTCTGCAAGCTCGACCAGCGCATCGAGCGCATGGAAGTCAGCCGAGAAGAAGCTCGAAAACTCATCCTGGACGAGACCATTCCAGGCATGGGCGAGGCGGTAGCCGAATACAAACTCCAGCTTCTGGATGCTATTCCGGAAGGCGAGACCCTCTCTTTCTACAACCAGCAGCGAACCGATCGAGAAGGAACCCTTCACCGATTTCTGGACCTTTGCCGGGGTCCCCACGTGGATTCGACGAAGGAAATCAAGCACGTCAAGCTCATGTCGATTGCGGGTGCTTACTGGCGCGGCAATGTCAAGAACAAACAGCTAACTCGAATTTACGGAACCGCCTTTGAGTCCAAGGAAGATTTAGAAGGCTATCTGGAGCGGCTGGAAGAGGCAAAGCGTCGCGACCACCGAATCCTCGGCAAGGAGCTTGGGCTCTTCATGTTCTCGGCGCGTGTTGGTACGGGCCTACCCTTGTGGTTGCCGAAGGGCGCTCAACTGCGCATGACGATGACCGACTTCCTCAACCACGAGCAAATGAAGCGAGGCTACAAACCTGTGGCGACCCCTCACCTTGCCAACGTGAAGCTGTTCGAGGTTTCCGGACACGTCTACAACTATCGCGAAAAGATGTTCCCGTTCATGGAGGACGACGAGAAGGAAACGTACGTTCTCAAGCCGATGAACTGTCCGTTCCACATCGAGATTTACCGATCTCAAATGCGGAGCTATCGAGATCTCCCGATCCGATACGCTGAGGTCGCAACGGTCTACCGGTACGAGCAGAGCGGTGAGGTGACGGGCATCCTCCGAGCACGTGGGTTTACCCAGGACGACGCTCACCTGTTTGTCCGTCCGGACCAACTGCTGGAAGAGTTCTTGGGCGTCGTCGACTTGATGCAGACGGTTTTGAAGAAGCTCGGTCTCACCGACTTCAAGGCGCGCGTTGGCACCAAGGATCCGTCTTCGGATAAGTACATCGGACACGATGAGAACTGGGAAGCGGCCACGAAGGCGATCATGGACGCCTGCGACCAGAAGGGTCTTGCCTATGAAGTTAGCCCCGGAGACGCCGCCTTTTACGGTCCGAAATTGGACTTGGTCATCAAGGATGCCCTGGGCCGAGAGTGGCAAATGGGAACCGTACAGGTGGACTACAACTTGCCCGAGCGATTCGAACTCGAGTACATCGCCGAGGACGGCAAGCCGCACCGTCCGATCATGATTCACCGAGCGCCCTTTGGCTCTCTGGAGCGCATGATCGGTCTGCTCACCGAGCAGTACGCGGGTGCTTTCCCGTTCTGGCTGTCACCTGTTCAGATCGTGGTGCTGCCCATCGCGGATCGCCACAATGAAAAGGCTCATGAGATTGCGTCCCAACTCATGGAGAAGCACGGGTATCGCGTTGAAGTGGATGACCGCCGAGAGACGCTCGGCAAGAAGATTCGTGAGAACCAAATCCAAAAGGTGCCATTCATGATCGTCCTAGGCGATCGGGACCTTGAAAACGGAACCGTTGGAGTGCGAAGTAGGGAAGAGGGCGATCTTGGAGCGATGGAGATGTCAGAGTTCCTGTCGCGACTTGCCCAACTTAGCTAACAAAAAAAGAGCGGAGGATTGAATCCTTCGCTCTTTTATTCTGTCGAGTGGTTGCCTTATCGATCGACAGGGACGACCGATGCCGAGGATCGAACCTTTGGTCCCATTCTCTTCATTTGTTCTGCGCCTGCCTTCGAGGTCACGACCTCTCCGATTGGTTGCACGGGTTCGCTCCCGCCGGAGCAGCCTACGAGTGCCACGCTGAATAGAAGCGCAGCGACGGAAAATTTCTTGATCGAAGCCATAACAGGATTCTCCTTCTAAAGAATTGTACTCCCAGTAAAAGTGTTCGGTAGCCGGAGTAGATGAGTGCAGATTCGATTCCCTGTAAATCAGTGAACGTAAAAAACGGTCGTACCGGAACTTATCCGGCACGACCGTTTTCCTCCCCCAAAAGGTGCGTCAGTGTTTTCTCTTTTTACGAGCAAGCGCAAGTGCTCCTCCACCAAGAACCAACATGGTTGCAGGCTCTGGCACCGGAGTGACGGATTGGAGATCTCGTCCGAATCGAATTTCATCAAACGTTACTTGAGCTGAGGTTTGACCCGTGTAGCGGGCGGTTCCGAATTCCACGCGAGAGTCAGCGACCGACTCCGGGAACGTAATCTCGGCGTCCCACGCAACCGAAGGCCCGGACAGAACCGGGTTGACAGCGAGGGAAAGCTTTGATGCCCCGCTAACGGTCGAATCGAACTTGTAAACCACAAAGGACGTTTGCCCGATGGAACTAAACTTGCCCGTTCCCTTGATCACCGCTCCGGAACTCCAGCCATAGGCGGAAATCTCCCCGTTGATCACTTCAATCCCGCCGTTGTAACTTCCGAATCCGGTGCCGTTGATGGCCCCATTATCGAATGAAACGAACCAATAAGGATTGTTTGAGCCGCT
>CAZAVC010000344.1:0-3030 GCA_964488265.1 uncultured Fimbriimonas sp. | reverse complement strand
AGGTGGTTGGACCGCTGAGCGAGCAGTCGGTTTCTAAGCGGGGTCGCTCCATGGACGTACCGGACTTCACGCGGGGTCAATGGAAAACCATGAAACCGCTCGACATCGTTTCCTAAGCTCACTCGATGTCGATCCAAAATGGGGGTGTGGACATGCGGTCCACACCCCCGTTCTTTTTCAAAATTTGTTCATTAGCTGAACATTATTCATTTGCTTACCGAACTAATTCTTTACCCGTCTTTACAGTTTGCTACCTATTGCAAAAATTGAACTGAAGTTGCAGTTTGATTACAGTCCTCTTTTAATTCATCATCCGTGCATTTAGGTTCAACTTTTTACCTAATTTTCAAATACCTACTAATCTTTTTGAAACAAATGACGTCATCGTCAACGTGGCTATGTTTAATAAGCATCGCGCCTTTACTCTTATTGAGCTATTGGTGGTTATCGCAATTATTGCTATTTTGGCGGCAATTCTCTTCCCAGTCTTCGCCCAAGCAAAGGCTGCAGCCAAAAAGACGGCATCGTTGTCCAACGTGAAGCAGACCGGCACCGCAGTTGCCATCTACCTCGCAGACTCCGACGACACGTTCCCGCGAGCGTTCGGTTTCTTCCCGGGCATCGGTCACATGTGGACGTACGTTCACGACGTTCCTGCAGACTGGTTCCCTGGTGTTGGACCTCAGTATCGCGAGTTCGCAAACGGTAGCTGGGCTAACAACACCGAGCCGTATCGAAAGAACATTCAAATGCTCCAAACTCCGGGTGGCGACGATCGAAACCTCTTCAACGACAACTTCGCGGTTGCGGTTCGACCGATCGGCGTGACGGGCTATCAGTTCAACGGCCTGCTGCACACCTACAACGCAACGGCGGTCAACGCGCCTAGCCAACTCGTTATGTTCTCTCAGACCCGTGGTCGCGAGAACATCCAAGGCTACGCCATCGCAAACCCGACGCTTAACTGCCCGGATCCGAACACCCCTTGCCGATATGTACCGGCTTCCCCGACTTGCGGAGCCGCTAACGGCCAATGGAGCCAGCTCCTTGGCGGATCGGCTTCGCGATCTCGATGGGTACACGGTCAAGGCATCGTTTCTGCGATGGCAGACACGAGCGCCAAGTTCATGCGAACGGGCGGAAACATTCGACCTGTAGGCTCGACCGCGACGGTTCTCACCGACTTCCGCACCGACTTCTACTTCAACTACGACGCACAAGGACAACCGAACGGTCAGTGGCAAGATCAATTCTTCTGCCACGCACTGATGTTCCAGCCGGACTTCGACTTCCAAAACTACGGAATTCCGACCCCCTGGGCGACCCCTGGCGTCTAACGGAAATGAAGAGCATGAAGAAGTGGACCATTCTCTTGTCGGGCGTAGTCGCGGTGTGCGGTGCTCTGGTTGGCTGCTCCGGCGGCGATCCTGCCCCTGTGACGGGTGACAACGAAGCGGCTAAGCAGGTTGTTGGCGATACCGCCAACAACGCCGCAATGGCAGAGCGAGCAAAGCAGAAAGAGGCGACTCTCGGTCAGACCTCGACTGCACCGCAAAACAACAACAGCCTGCGCGGACAGTAAGTCCTAGTAAGGTCTGAGACAAAAAACAGCGGTCGTTCCCAAGAGGGAAACGACCGCTGTTTTGTTTTCGGATGAAAGGGATTAGCCCTTGGTGAGGATCATCTTGCCAGAAGCTTGCGCGTTTGCCGGCATCGTGAACTCAATCTTGTTCCCTTTCATGGTTCCCTTTTGCTCTTGCTTCCCTTCCGATCCCTTAAGGGTAAGGGTGGAGCCTGAGAGCTTCCAGGTGCCTTTTCCATCCTTAGGCGCTGGGCGACCCGGCGCGGAAGGCACGCCCGAGTACTTCACCGTGTAGGTGCCGTCTTTGGCAAACACAAAGTTCATCGCCATTTTCTTGAGCCCGTCCATTTGGGCCTTGATCATGGTTTTGACCTGAGCTTGTTGTTCTTTTGGCACTTGCGCCATGATTTTTGCCTCGTCGAGCTTCATCTCGACTTTGCCCGTCCATTTCCCGACGATCTTAGAGTCTTGGGCGAACGCCGGGATTGCGATGGCGCAGAGGCTGGTCGCCAGCGCGATTCGGGTTACGACTTTCATGTCAAAGCTATTATCGGCGAGAAGAGACCGAAAGTTTCAAGATCGAACAAAAAAGGGATCAAGACCTACCGACGTGTATAAACAGTGGTGACCGTCATAGCCCCTGTCTTCACGGAGCTACCCAACGAGGCCGTTTTGGTGTTTATGGTCAGACGTTGAGTGTCGGTTTTGTATCCTGTGAGCGTCAATTCCGATCCCTTAAGGGTCCATTTGCCCGTATTCACGGGAGTCATTCCCTTCGGGGCATTCTTGATCATCGCGCTGAAGGAACCATCTTTGGTTAAGGTGAGAATGACGAGGATTTTCTTGGCTTCTTGAATACGGGTTCGAAGCGTCGCAATCATTCGGTCGTCCAGCTTCTCTCCTGCCTTCTCTCGAAGGGCTTGCTCGTCAACGCTTACGTTGATCCGACCGTACCACTTGCCGGAGACGTCGACCGTTTGAGCAAAGGCGGCCTGTGCGAATGCCAACGACGCAAGGACGAGACCCGTGCGTTTTAGTGTTTGCTTGGTGGACGAGGCGCCGAAGATTGCCATAACCTCAGTTATAACGAACGTGCCAGGGTGAGAGTTTCGTAGACGTGAGAGGATCATGCTGAATGTAGAGTCCTATTTGGCCGAGCGGGAGAAGCCGCGAGCTCGCCCCGTCATGTCTCAGCAATGGACGCATCTCACCTTTGCCCACGTTCGCATCGATCCTGAAATTGTTCAAGCCTTACTGCCACCCGGCCTAGAGGTCGATACTTGGGATGGCGAGACGTTTTTAGGTTTTGTGCCCTTTGTGATGCGTGGGGTAAGACCCTCGCCGTTTCCCCGAGCCCTTTCTTATCCCAACTTCTTCGAAACCAACATTCGCACCTACGTTCACCATAAGGGGCGTCCTGGGGTTTGGTTTTTTAGTCTGGACGCATC
>CAZAVC010000343.1:0-3039 GCA_964488265.1 uncultured Fimbriimonas sp. | reverse complement strand
AGGGATTGAAGGCCATCTTGTTCGGAACTGCTCATGGGACTGATAAAAACCAACCTTCGGGCTGATTCATCTTAACCCAGTCGATCATTCATTAATTCCGCGAAAAGTGGAAATGAAGGTTTTCGGCGATAGTTTTTTTCTTGCGCGTCAAAACACGAGGCCGAGTTGTAGGATTCGGTAATGGCAACAAATCTGGTCCGACTCTCTTCAGAAGAGATTCAGGAAGGTCTCCAAACCCTTGAACATTGGCATCTAGTCGGCGATGAAATCGCACGAACCTTCACCTTCGCCACCTACAAAGACGGGTTGGTATTCGCTTCAGTAGTCGGGCACTTGGCGGATCGTGCCGACCACCATCCGACAATCGTGATCGGCTACCAAAAGGTGACGGTGAGTCTGAACACTCACGATGTTGCCGGGATTTCTTTCAAAGATTTTTCCCTTGCGCATCAAATCAACAGCGTTCACTAGCACCGGAAAAACGGGACTCCCACAAAGGGAGTTTGCTCCCTAGAGAAGCGTTTCGGATCTGCCAAAAATGAGTTTGTTGGTTTGGTCGGGGGGTCTTCCCCGTTTGATTAAGATGCCGGATCGGGACGCAACGTGAGACGCAAGGTACAGAAGAAAGAAACGCAGGACTTGAACTGGCTGCAGGCTGCCGCAGATGGGATGGTGGACGTTTTTTACGTTTACGACCTTGGCGCACAAGCCAATTTGTATTGCAATCGCTCCATCTGGACCGCCCTTGGATACACGCCTCAAGATATTGCGGCGATGGGAGAACTGTTTCTGGCGACCCTTGTTCATCCCGACGACATGCCTCTCATCGAAGAAAATCGCAGTCGACTTTTCAACGCAGCCGATGGCGAAGTCGTCATTTCCGAGTACCGCATCAAAGATATCTTTGGAGACTACGTTTGGCTCCGAAGTCGCGACAACGTGCTTGATCGAGACCATCAAGGGGTTCCGCAACGGATCGTCGGTATCGCCTCCGACATCACCACCGAGAAGCTCCGTGAACTCGATTTGAAGAATCAAATGTCAGTTTTGGAGGATGCCCTGGAAGGGGTTGCCTGGCTTGACAACGAGGGGCACATTCTTCGTGGCAATCAAGCCATTGCAAGACTGTTCCGGTCGTCTGAGACTGAGTTGTTTGGGAAGTCGATCTTCGATCTGTTAGGGCAAGAATCTCACCCCGACGTCTGGACTGCGCTGTACATGAAGGAATCGTTTGTCCGAGATTTTGAGGTTTCGTTCTCCGGAAGTGACGGTCAAAATGGGTACCTGCATATTCGCCTCATCCGCAGAACGCAGGGCGGTCCCATTGGCGACGGGTTGATCCTGTACACTCGCGACATTACGGCCCAGCGATCTGGTTTAGAGGCCGTTACCAACTATGTCCAGGAGCTTTCGGAAACTCAAGTCGAACTGGAGCTCAATCGTCAGGAATTGGAAACGGCAAATGCAGAGCTTCGACGCCTAGCGGAGATTGACGGCCTAACCGGACTCCTGAACCATCGAACATTCCAAACCCGGCTCTCCGAGCAGATTGCGAAAAACGTTCGGGTTGCCTTGATCTTGATGGATGTCGACAAGTTTAAGGAGTTCAACGACACCTACGGTCACCCTGGTGGCGACGAGGTTTTAAAGGGTGTCGGGCAAGTTCTTACACGTATCACCGGCGAAGTTGGAACGGCGGCGAGATACGGCGGCGAAGAGTTCGCCGTGATATTCCCTTACGAAAACCTCTCGGAGGTTCACTCGTTTGCGGAACTCTTTCGAGCGAGTATCGAGGAAGAGAAGTGGCCGTACCGACAGGTTACGGTCAGCATTGGAGCTTCAGTCCTTGGTTCGGATCGTGATCGAAAAGCACTTATCGAGCAGGCCGATCTTGCCCTTTACGCCTCTAAGAAAGGCGGGCGCAATCGCGTGACCGTTTTCAGTCCCGCGATTGCCGCCTAATGGGCACCCGACTACCCGTCGAGGAGATACTCGGCCACCAGTTGGGCCGTGTCGTGCAGCGCTTCTAGGTGGGTGCGTTCGTAACCGTGCGAGGTATCTACTCCCGGACCGATGAGCGCAACTTCCGCAGTTCCACCGCTTCGCCAATAGGCGCTTCCATCCGAACCGTAGTACGGATACACGTCTGGAACGAGAACGATTCCTCGACGATCGGCGAGGTCTCGGACTCGGTCGGTGAGCGCCTTACTGTACGGACCGGACGAATCCTTCACGCAGATCGAGCAGTTGAACTCACTGCCTTGTTGCCCCTTTCCAATGCACGCCATATCCAAAACGAGCATCTCAGATAGGTTGCTCGGCAGGGAATCCATGCCACCGTGTCCAACCTCCTCGAAGTTGCTAATCAAGAGGGTCGTGTTTTGGGCTGCGGTGAGTCCGTTTTCCTTCAGCGTGTGCACCGCCGCCAACAGCGCCGCAACGCAGGCTTTATCGTCCAAGAAACGAGATCGAATAAATCCTGCCTCGCTGATTTCGACCCGTGGGTCGAACGCGACGTAGTCTCCAACTTCGATTCCCAAGAATCGAGTCTCTTCCGAAGTCGTCGTGCGCTCGTCGATTCGGACCTCAAGATTTTCTTCCGTTCGCAAGGCGGTTCGGGCGTCTTTATTCACATGGACCGCGCCGTTTTCAAGAACGATCGATCCACGAATTTGGCGTCCAGATCGGGTGAGGATGTGTACGCCCTCACTCTCGACGGTTGGCCACATAACGCCGTTCAGCGCCGAAAGCTTAAGACGACCATTCGGCTTGATCTCTTTGACAACGGCTCCAAGGGTGTCGACGTGTGCGGTAACCGCTCGAGGACGGTTGCCCTGGAGACCTTCTAAGTGCACTAGCAACGCACCCTTGTTGGTGCGGCTGGTCGGCACACCCATGCTCATGAACTCCCCTTCCACGAAGCTGATCGCGTATTCAGTGAATCCAGTTGGACTGGGAGTGTTCAGCAAGTCCACAAGGAACCGCTGGAGGTAATCGTGCGAGATTTCAAATCGAGCCATGGCGTCTCTGAGTGGGAAA
>CAZAVC010000342.1:0-3069 GCA_964488265.1 uncultured Fimbriimonas sp. | reverse complement strand
ATTTATTTTATTTTATATATTTTATTAATGTTTTTAATTTATAAAAATGGATATTATTTTCTAAACTTGTCTTATTACTTAATGCTTTTTTAACCCATATTTAGAAAAATTCAAATATATCCTGTTTTATTATCAATAACTCTTATGATCTCAACTGATTCTTTTTTAGTTCTTTGTGAATTTTTCTGCTCCCCGCTGGTCCACCCGCACTCGCCCGGTCCGCCCAGAAAAGAAATACCGTTGGAACATCGTCAAGAAGGGCGTTTCTTGGTTGACAGTCCATCCGAGTGGGTGATAAGATGAGTCGCCTCGTACGGGTAGGTTACTCACTCATGGCCAAGAAGTTGAGCAGTGTTCTGGGTGTCGATATCGGCAGCCATAGCATCAAAGTATGTGAAGTTAAAGCGCAAGGCAAGAAAGCGGTTGTCACCGCCCTTGGTACCGCGCCCACACCCGAAGGGGCTGTTGATCACACGGGTGTGTATAACCCCGAAGCGGTTGGTGCCGCGATCAAGCAGGCCATTCAGCAGTGCGGCGCAAAATCCCCAAGCATTGTTCTTTCGGTAGCAGGTCTGCAATCGGTGCTCGTTCGCAAGTTAGATGTTCCTCGCATGGATCCTAACCAAGAGCTGAAGTCTCATATGGAATGGGAAATCAACCGCAGCATCCCCTTTGCCGAGACCACCATTCAAAGCGACTACAAGGTGATTGCAGATACCGATCCGAGTAGTCCGAACATGGAAGTGGTGATGGCGATGGCTACTCAGACAGCAGTGGACACATTGGTCGACTGCGTCAAGAAAGCCGGTCGCAAGCCCGCTGCTATCGATGTCCAGCCTCTCGGTATCGCTCGAACACTGAGCGAGAACTACGAGGACATGTACGGCGGAGAATCGGTTTGCGTTGTCGATTTCGGTCACGTCAGTACCAACATCAACATTTATCGGGGCTCCAGTCTCATGCTCCCCAGGCCCGTGCCGCTTGGAGGCGAAATGATCACCCGAGCCGTTTGCGACGCGCTTGGTCTTGCTACAGATGAAGGAGAGCGAGTGAAGTCGGAAGAGCTTTCCATCCCGGCGACGGCTCAAGCATCGATGGGTGGCTTCGGAATGGACTTCGGTGGCGGAACTACGACTTCGTTCGATCCGGGTGCGGCGAATCCGTTCATGGATGCATCTCCTACCCAAGCTTTTCAGCCTGCCGGTTATGAGATTAACCCAATCACTGGGTTGCCAGAAGATTTGCCCGCGGCGAATCCGTTCGCCGATCCGGCAGACGTACCCGTCGATGTTCCGGTCGCTCCAGTGCAGGTCGAAGCACCTCTACCGGTTGCCCAGGATCCTCGCATGACGCAAATCCTGAACGCCGTCTCGCCTATTCTTGAAGAGTTGGTTTCGGAGATTCGACGCTCGATTGACTACTACTCCAGTCAAGGCGGAACGGTGAACCGGATTCTTCTTTGCGGAGGAAGCTCGAAACTCAAAGGATTGGCGGGTTACGTCTCTCGTTCGATTTCGATTCCGGCTGAGGTTCTGGATTCGACCAAAAACATTTCTGTGAGTGCAAAGAACGCTTCGGGCGATTCTCATCCAGAATTTGCTGTCGCGATCGGAAACGGTCTTCACATCCTGTTCGATTAATCGCTACCCATGAAGCTAAATCTCCTACCAAAAACAGTCGGGACGGAATTCCGGTCCCGCAACGCGGCGATTCTAGGGTTTCTCCTCTTCGCAGGAGTGACCGCTGCTTCGGTGGTGCTGGTCTCTACCTCGCGCGCTCGGCTCGATCGCTCCTACAAGCTCGTTGAGGAAGCCAAGCCTGCTTCGGACCGGGTGATTGCTGCCGGAAAGATCGGTGACGACGCCATGGCTCAGCCAGGTGTGCGAACGATGGCGGTAAACACCACTCTTGCTGAAGCGATGCTGAAGCACAACGCGGTGTATCCCAACTTCTATAACAAGGTCATCCCGTACATTCCGAAGTGGTTCCGAATCACCAACTTGACGGCGACCCCGATCGATGGGACGACTTGTACGCTCAGCATGACGGGGTATGTGAAGACTTACCAAGAATATGCAGACTTGATGCTTGCCTTGCTGAGAATGCCAGGCGCGCTACGAGTGAACCGAGCAGGTTGGAACCAAGAAGATGCCGTGGTTCCGGCACTGACCACCGTTGACCAAAATGGTCGTCCCCGACGCCTCAGCGAGGGGCCGATTCCGGACGACGCGCTTGATCGCCTTGCGTACTTCGAGCAGCGGCAAGAGCCTTCGGGTTACCTGCAGATGAATGGGTTTGGAATTGAAGACCCCAACTCTGCAAAGGGAGCACCGCTAGGTTCGTCGGAAATCAATGTCACCGTTGTGATCACTGAGAACCTAACGACTCCGAATCCGAGAGCTACGTTGGCTTCTATCGGCGCCGCTCCCGCACCGGGTGCTCCGGCCGCCGGTGGAGCTGTGGCAGGGACGGCCGCTGCGGCGGGAACGCCTACGGGAAGTCCAGATGTCGATGGTCAGGGTCAGGAGGACCGCTAAAAGGGAAGCGATATGAAGTTTCTAATTCCAAGAACAATCTGGCTGATCGCAATCTCGTTTAGCCTCGTGGTGATCTCTTACGCGCTCTTCTTTGAGTGGATGCCAAAATCCAAAGAAGCAGAGCTTTGGGAAGAGAACGCCAAGCAGCTTCGAGAACAAGCGGCGAAGCACCCTCAGGCAAAGCGCAAAATCGAAAAGGCAAATGCCCAAATTCGAGCGGTTGAAGCTAAGTGGAACGCTATCCTCGCCGAGAAAACTCCCGAAGCGGATGTTAGCCGAGGCGGTATCAATCTCAACGTCAACGCTTTCCAGCTGATCATTGATACCAAGCGATTCCGAAACAACGTCCAGCGCGCGCTTAATAAGCAACTGCTTGCGGGCGGCGTGAAGGTTGTTGGACCATACGTCCCAGGCGTTGGCGATAACGACGATCCCAACTCGCTCCTGGCGTCTTATTACAACTATCCGGCGATTGCTTTCCCGGTCGTCATCTACGACCTCGGGCAAGTCACAGTGCAGGGCACGTACGAGC
>CAZAVC010000341.1:0-3070 GCA_964488265.1 uncultured Fimbriimonas sp. | reverse complement strand
GAAAGGTCCAAACCAAATTCTCCTCTTGGGAGGGGTGGTCCCGTTTTATCGGGAACCGGGTGGTCGGCATTTTCGGCAGCTTCCCGGTTACCTCCGAAACGGTCAATGCCTTCTGGGACCTAATCGGTCGTAATGGTGCGTTGGAATCCGGAACCACCCCGCCCCTGTCGGGGCACCCCTCCGTAGAGGGGAATATGGTGTGCCGTTTCCTTCCCGAAGGTCCGGAGGACCGGCAAGACTGTTAGCCCAGACCGATAGGTCTGGGTTGGGTATCGCAAGTATTTTGAGGTCCGGAGGACCGGCGAGATACTCCGGACACCTTGTCGACAGGAGGAAAAAATGTCTTGCCACGGCTCCGCCGTTCTAGAATTACAGTTCCCTCCCATTCCCAGGGTTGAAACCCTGGCCTGCGAAGATGGTCGCGGCTCCGCCGCTTCATCTCGGGCGTCATGGGAAACCAGATTCATTCCTCTCCCCAATAAATCGGAGAGGGGAATTAGGACCGGACCCCTCACCCGCCCCTCCGGGGCACCCTCTCCCCGGGAGGGGCGAGGGGTTCTTTGATAGTCAACTCGCAACGAAAGGTCTAAACCAAATTCCCCTCCTCACAGGGAATTCATGTAGTGGTTTTTTTAAGGTCAGGAGACCGCACAGCTACCGCTTCGGCCGACCCAGCGAGTACCGACCCGGGCCGCTGATCAGCAACGAAGCCTCAAACGGGCGACGATTCATAATTCCCCACGGCTCGTAAAGCAGCTTCGCCTGATCCAGCGCGTACACCAGATCCACGTTCCCACCGCCGTCGATAGCGGTATCCCCCGCGAGCACCGTGACCAAAGCGCGCAGGAAGGCCGAACCTTTCATTCCGCGATCCTCCCACTTCTCTTCGCCTAGCCGATAGTGGAACAAGATGGCTCCTTTGCTACCATCCACTAAGCGGTTGAAAAGGCTTTCATCCGTGCGGAGCGCGCTGCGACTCAGCGCCTCGGAGAACTTTGCACCCACCCGTTGCTGGCGCAATTCCACTCGCCCCGAATCCAGCAGAAGCGTCGTCTTTTTGGCTCCGAGCCTACCCAGAGCTCGCACCAGATCAGAAAGCAGAATCACCGAATTCAGGTCCAAAACCTCGATCTCCTGACCAATGCCAAACGTGGTGTCGGCGGGGAAGAGCATGTCAAACCCTTGGTAGCTCGCGCCGTGACCGTTGAAGTAGAACAACACCGAATCCTCCGGACCCACACGCAGGTTGTTAATGGCGGCAAGAATGCTCGCCTTATCTACGTAAGTACCCTTGCTGGAAGGCTCGGAGAGCAACAAGTTGACCTCGTACCCCAGCCCGCGCAGAGATTCCGACATTCGCCGGGCGTCGTCGTTGGCATACTCCAAGTCGCGCAACCTTGCCGAGCCCGGTCGGTAGGTGTTCATACCCACCACCAGCGCCACTCGGCGAGAAAGGTCGGGCAAAATCCGCTCCAGGCTCACGGCAAGCGGAGTCTCTTCGCCCGCCTTCAATGTGACTCGACGCTTCACCGGATCATGACCGGGCGCGAACACTTCTACCGTTACGTCGAAGGTGTCGCCGGGCAACAGTTCTATCACAAAGCGCGTGCCCCGAATCACCCCATCGACCTTCATCTGCGCGCCGGGCGTTGGCGATTTCAGCACCAGGGTCGCGGGCAACTTCTGCGGAATCGGCTCGGTGGGCTCGGTGGGCTTGGGCGGAACCGGTTTGGGAGGAGTGGTCGGCTTCGTCGGCTTGGTGGGTTTAACCGTGGCCGGCTTTGTGGGTTTGATCGGCTTTGGAGGCGTGGGTTTCGCTACCGCTACGGTGTGGATCACCAGAGGTTCGCTCTCATCAACAACCACGCCGGGAGTCATGGGCTTGCCGTTGTGCTTTTGAACCCATTGCTTCACCCGATCACGCAGAACGGCCTCCAGCTTCTTGGGTCGTACCCGACCTTGCTCGTCTGCAGACTGCTTGCTGTCGATGGTCTCGATGAGTGCGTTCGTGAACACACCCGACTTCAGTGCACCGTCTTCGTAGCTCTTTTCCCCGCGACTACAAGAAAAGAAGAGCGCAACGCTCGGGCGACCTTTTGACGTGGCACCCTTATCGTTCACCTTTTGATCTGGGGCGCTTCTCGATCCCGATTGTGGGGCGTTTCCCGCCACCTTAAGGAACTTGGAGGGATTGAAATCTTCCCTTCCCGCGGTTTCTATGGGGGCTGACCGCGATCCCTTTGTGGTCATCACCGAAACTTCTTCTCGGCAAGCATCCAGAATAAGAATCCTCTTTTCCGCCGCCATCCCTTCAAAGGCGAACTGAAGGTCCTCGTAGGAAATGAGAGTCTCCGGGTTGGGGCGATAGGTGTTTTCCGTCACCCTGGTGAAGTAGCCATCGGCGGGCGCGAGATATTCACCACCCTCAAAGTTCAGACCGTGACCGGAAAAGTAGATCAAAACGGTGTCGCCCGGTTGAGTTTTTAGGTCGACGAGATTGGCAAGAATCTCATCGCGAGTTCCCGACGTCTGGGGCGCATTTGGCCCGGGGGTTTCTCCGGTAGGCAACGCTACCAACTTGCGAACCGCCCAACCCAAAGACTTGAGCTTCTTTTCCATGCGGTCCGCGTCTAGGTGAGCGTACTTGAGCGGAGTAAACGCGCCTTGACCATCTTGAAACGGCGGGCGATATCCCGAGATCCCGATCACCAGCGCGATCTTGCGCCCTGTCGCACTCTTGATGGGGCCTGCCTGAACTCGCTTGAAACCCGAGGCGATACCGGGCAAAGCGACCGAAGTCGTTAATAGTAGCGCACAAAATGCGCCCATCGCCCCCACGCGCAAACGCGCCAGAGCCCGGCCTAAGACCGATGCCATTTCCCCTCCAGATTCTCCCCGCAGACAACTTTTTCATCCCCGAGTGGTTGTCTTGCCCTATTGTACGGCGATGTTGCCGATACCGATGTTCAGTGATTTGGTTTTTCTCGCAACCGGGTCCTTAGGCTCTGTATTCGCGTGCTCCCGTATACTCCAACGGTCTTTCCAACAGACGATCTTGCACCACCCAACT
>CAZAVC010000340.1:0-3087 GCA_964488265.1 uncultured Fimbriimonas sp. | reverse complement strand
CCCATGCGACCAACCATGGTGAAACAACATGTTCAAACAGAAATTCCTTGCCTTTGGGCTACTTGGCGTCGTCGCAGCCGGCGCGCATGCTGACATGATCAGCCTCGACTTCGAGACCTACCCGGATGGGAAGATCACCAACGGTTACGACGGTTGGCAGATCACCAACTCCGCCTGGGATCAAGAGGTCGTTTCTTCCGGAGCCATCTCTGGCAACAAGAGCTGGCGAATGAGCAACTCCGTCGCGAGCGGTTCGTTCGGCGATCAGCCGTTCACGCCTGCTCTCAGCAACGCGGTCAGCTCCTCCTCCGCTTACAACGTGTTCAAGATGAACCTCGACTTCGAACCGCTTGCCGGTGGCAAAGCGGGCGAGAACGTCGTGATCAGCATCGACAACGGCACCGGTCAGCGAGGCAACTACATCCGGATCCGAAACTCCGGTGGAATCGACAACTCTTGGCAAGTCGATGTGTTCGACTATGACGGCACCGCCTTCACGAACACGGTTCTCGCCTCTAACCTTGTTGCAGGCACCACGTACAACCTGGGCTTCACCCAAACGTTCGTTCCTGGTGTTCAGAACGACGTCTGGACCGTAGACTTGGATGGCTCCACTCTCTATACGGGTGTTGGCTGGGAGGACTACTTCGTCGATGTGAACGAGACGGTCACCCCTTACGACCGACTCCTGTTCCGTGCGGGTGGCGCTGCTACCGCCGGTGCAGTTGGCGTTCTGTTCGACAACATCACCTACCAAGCGGTTCCTGAGCCCGGCACCATGGCCGCTCTTGGAGCAGGCGCACTCGCCCTTCTCCGACGACGCAAGAAGGCCTAAAGTCTAAACGGTCTTGCAACTCATCCCCCCGGTCGATTTTCGACAGGGGGATTTTGGTGCGTTCAGATGCAGAGCGTCATCGGTTGGCGCAAGAAAAGAGGGAGGTCGAATCTCGACCTCCCTCTTTGCCGGCCAGGGCCGGATTACTTCCGCTTTCGCTTAAGAAGAGCCGCGATGCCAAGGCCGAGCGCAGCCATCGTACCTGGCTCCGGTACCGCCTGAAGGGATCGTCCCTGAATATCCATTCGAAGAGCTTCGTTGTTTCCGCCGATGAGTTGAACGTCTCCGGAGAGAGTCCAGTTGTAGGAGCTAAGGTCCGTGTCCGAAACGAGCCACTGGATTGCAAACCCGTTGATTGGCGCGTCGATCAAGTTGTAGCCTGCCGTGCTCGGAGTCATCGTGCTGTTCAAGAACGATCCGTTGAACGTTGCCGCCGAGGTGAAGGCAAGGTTGGAGAAGGTGTTCGACGAGTTTGCTCCCGTCGCACGATTCTCAATTCGAATTGCATTGAACGATCGATCTGGAGCGATCGAGTTCAGAGTTGCCGCCGTTGTTCCCGCCGGAGGAGTGGTGAACGTTCCCCACGAAAGGGTGGTCTTGTTATTGTTGGACTTGTCGGTGAGGTTCCAGACGAAGCCTTCGCCCGCTCGGTGCTCCAACTCGAAGCCGAAAACGCGCGCGCTGATGAACGCGTTGTTGCCGATACCGGCTTGAATGAAGTTAGCGGAAGTTGCCGTGCTGCCGGTGTTGCCAAGGGAGAAGTCCCAGTTGGTGTTGTCGCTCTTGAACTTCGCACCAAAGACGGTGGTTCCAGAGTCGGCTACAGGGCGAACGGTCGACGAGTTGACGTGGACCTGCTGGGCGCTTGCGAATGCGCAAAGTCCGAGTGGGATGAGAATCATTGTGGTCTTCATAAGAATCTCCTTTCTGAGAAAACTCGACCGCACGCGATCGATGAACATAGTCTTATGCAAGGGTCATTCCAGAGGACCTTCGCGAACTACCGGTTATCGTATAAACCGGTAATGCTTCTTCATAATTAAACTTGTAAAACTGCAACTTACTAAACGGATAACAGATTTTAGTAAACATTATTAAGACTTTGACCTTCATGCAAGATAGCCCGGAGAGATGTTCTCTCCAGGCTATTCACTTAGAGCGGGCTCCGCGAAAAGGGACTTCCTTAAAGCGAGAACCCAGCTAACTGGGCGAGGAAGCCGCCGCCCGCACCGAAGGTGGTCCAGACTCGAGGAGACTTCACTCCTGAACCTGCGCCACGTCCACCCAGAACGTAGATCTGGCTTCCGAAGTTGAACACCGCGTCTACTCGGTAGTTCCACTGACCATTGTTATCGACCGATCGAAAGATGCTGCCGGTCCGATTGAGCGCACCATCAAGGCTTGAGTAGACGTTGATACCGGGGTTAGAGCCCGACCCAGAGGCGTCGAGGACTGGATCGTACGTAACATATGCCTCAGTTAGGAGGGTGTTTCCCCGTTGAAGGGTGAACGGACCGAAGAGCGATCGTCCATCCTCTAGAATCGTTGGTTGGTCGCTGTAAGAAGCGCTGGTTTGAGTCAAGAACATGCCTTGACCGCCGCTCCAAACGTTTCCGCGAGGTCCATGGCTGCCTGTCTTCGTTCCATAAACGTAGACCTGCCCACCAGAGAAGAACGCACCGGCGGGTGCGTAGTTCCATTGACCGTTATTGTCGTTGGACCGGGAGAGTCGTCCCGTACCGGCTGCTTCTGCCGCCAAAGAGGGCCAAATTTCAATACCAGGGTTGGATCCAACACCGGAGGCGTCCATCACCGGGTTGTAAGTGACTACCGCATTTGGATACTCCGTGTTCCCCCGAACAAGAGATCCCGATGCGAGAACAATGCGGTCGCCCGTTGCGAGCGACGAGGCTGCAATCGCGAGTGCGATAGCGGCGCTGCTAATTACCTTAAGGGTCATATTTTGCTCCAAAGCCATCTTGATTCACTCCCTTGAAAGGGATGAATCAAAACAAAGAACAAACCGAGTGTACTGATGGTATGAAGGCTTTCCCATCCCCAGAAATGGGGGTGTTCCCTCCCAAAAAGCACCCATTTTCAAACTCCCTTTTAGATACCCCGTGCAAGTATATACAATAAGCAGCAATTAAAAAGGAGAGCATCCCAAAAGATTGGGATGCTCTTTAGTTTATTGACCTGATTCTGCAAATGCAGCTTGTTCTCTTAGGCGTTATCTGTTAAGGGGACGTTAT
>CAZAVC010000339.1:0-3088 GCA_964488265.1 uncultured Fimbriimonas sp. | reverse complement strand
CCTACTGGCCGTGCGGGCTCGTTGAGACGTGGGGAAGCCGGGCTTCAGGGACGCCTTTGTCGGTCAGAGGTCGCTCTGGAGTCTTTATGCTGAACAGCCTTAACACCAAAAAATCCTTTGTCTCCGGTGGCAAGCAGTACACCATCTTCTCGCTCAAGGCACTGGAAGAGCAGGGTCACAACATCCAGCGATTGCCTTACTCGCTTCGCATTCTCTTAGAGAACCTCCTGCGAAACGAGGACAACAAGTCGGTTTTCGCCGCAGACGTGGAAGCGCTGGTCAATTGGGACGCCAAGGCTGAACCGAGCAAAGAGATCGCCTTCACGCCGGCTCGCGTTATTCTTCAAGACTTCACTGGCGTTCCGTGCGTGGTTGACCTTGCCGCAATGCGCGAGGCCATGAAGACCCTTGGTGGCGACCCCAAGAAGATCAACCCGCTTCAACCTGTCGAACTCGTCATCGACCACTCGGTCCAGGTCGACGCTTACGGCAGCGAGGCTGCGCTTCTCATCAACCGAGACCTCGAATTTGAGCGCAACAAAGAGCGATACGAGTTCCTGAAATGGGGCCAAAAGTCGCTCAGTAACTTCCGCGTGGTTCCGCCGAACACGGGCATTGTTCACCAGGTCAACCTGGAATACCTAGCCCGCGTCACCTTCGTGAACGAAGAAGGCGTCGCCTATCCCGACACGCTCGTCGGCACCGACTCTCACACCACCATGATCAACGGTCTGGGTGTTCTGGGCTGGGGCGTTGGCGGCATTGAAGCGGAGGCGGCAATGCTCGGTCAGCCCGTGACCATGCTCATCCCGCACGTCATCGGCTTCAAGCTCTCCGGCAAGTTGCCGGAAGGCTCCACCGCTACCGACCTCGTGCTTACCGTCACCGAAATGCTCCGCAAGAAGGGAGTTGTCGGCAAGTTTGTCGAGTTCTACGGCGAGGGTCTCGCCACCCTGCCTCTGGCAGACCGAGCGACCATCGGCAACATGTCGCCTGAGTTCGGCGCGACCTGCGCCATCTTCCCAGTTGACGAAGAAGCTCTCCGATACATGGTGCTCACGGGTCGACCCCAAGAGTCCATCGAACTCACTCGCGAGTACTTCAAGGCGCAAGGTCTCTTCTGGGAGCCGGGTCAACCCGAACCCGAGTTCACCGACACTCTGGAACTCGATCTTTCCACCGTCGTTCCGAGCGTCGCAGGTCCGAAGCGACCGCAAGACCGACTTCTGCTCGACCAAGTCAGCCCGACCTTCAACAAGGCTTTTGCCGACCAAATCGCAGCCTCGTCCAAGGCAGCCGCTGGCGCGAATGGCTCCGTCGAAGCGCCCACCGAGACCGAGCAGGAAGCCAACGCTTCGGCAGATCACGTCACCAACGGATCGGTCGTGGTGGCCGCTATCACTAGCTGCACCAACACCTCTAACCCGTCAGTAATGCTCGCCGCAGGTTTGGTTGCTAAGAAGGCGGTCGAAAAGGGTCTGGAGAGCAAGCCGTGGGTGAAAACCTCCCTTGCGCCGGGTTCGCGCGTCGCCAGCGACATCATTGTCAAGGCGGGTCTGATGCCTGCAATGGAGGCTCTAAACTTCCACGTCGTAGGTTACGGATGCACCACCTGTATCGGTAACTCCGGTCCGCTGCCCAGCGAGATCAGCCGAAAGGTGAACGAGGACAACCTCGTCGTCGCATCGGTGCTCAGCGGCAACCGAAACTTCGAAGGCCGAATCAACCAAGACGTCAAGGCCAACTACCTGATGTCGCCACCACTTGTCGTTGCCTACGCCCTTGCCGGCACGGTCGATATCGACTTGAGCAAGGATGCACTGGGTAACGACAAAGACGGCAACCCGGTCTACCTCAAGGACATCTGGCCGACCCAGCAAGAAGTTGCCGATGCGGTCCGAACCGCCGTCAAGACTGAGCTGTTCAACGACAGCTATGGCGAAGTCTTCAAGGGTGACGAAAAGTGGCAAGCCATCGACCTCGACGCCTCGGAAGTCTTTGCCTGGGACTCTTCGTCCACGTACATCAAGTACCCACCGTACTTCGAGGGCATGCGCAAGGAAGCCCCGACCTCGGTCTCCGACCTCCACGGTCTGCGAGCCCTCGCGGTGTTGGACGACTCCATCACCACCGACCACATCTCGCCCGCAGGTTCGATCAAGCTGAACTCGCCCGCAGGCAAGTTCCTCAGCGAGCGCGGCGTCGAGCCTCGCATGTTCAACTCGTACGGTTCGCGACGGGGTAACGACGACGTCATGGTTCGCGGCACCTTCGCCAACATCCGACTTCGCAACAAGTTGGCTCCTGGCACGGAGGGCGGCTACACCACCTACCTACCGACGGGCGAAGTGGAATTCATCTACGACGCATCGGTGAAGTACAAGGCGAGCGGCACCCCGCTGATCGTTATCGCAGGTAAGGAGTACGGCTCTGGTTCCTCGCGAGACTGGGCGGCGAAGGGAACCTTCATGCTCGGCATCAAGACCGTTCTTGCCCAAAGCTTCGAGCGTATTCACCGATCCAACCTGGTTGGAATGGGTGTTCTCCCGCTCGAGTTCGTCGACGGCGCATCCAAGGAGTCTCTTGGTCTCACCGGGCACGAAGTTTTCGACCTTCAAGGGCTCTCTGAAGCTGTCGCAAACGACTTTGCGAACGGCAAGATCCTGACCATGAAAGCAACGCGAACCGACGGAACCTCGTTCGAGTTCCCGGTCAAGGTCCGAATCGACACCCCGCAAGAGACGCTGTACTACCTGAACGGCGGCATCCTGCAGTACGTGCTTCGACAACTCGTCAACAGCTAATCGCTACCGTACTTCGCCCAGGTCCGAACGGTTCGGACCTGGGCTTTGTTCTTTAAGACCATGGCGCAACCCGAATTCCCTCAGTCGCTCAAGGAGAAGCTCCAGGGCTCCGATCCGGATCCGGTTCGGATTCTGTTCGTATGCCTCGGCAACATTTGTCGAAGCCCAATGGCGGAGGCGATGATGGTCCACAAAGTGCAATCCGCTTTTGGATTGCCTGAGATCGAGGTGGACAGCGCGGGCACGGGCGATTGGCATGTTGGGCAATCCCCCGATCATCGGAC
>CAZAVC010000338.1:2856-3092 GCA_964488265.1 uncultured Fimbriimonas sp. | reverse complement strand
AGGGAGCAATGCAGCCGCAGGGAGCGGTTCTGAGGGCATAAACTAGGGCAGGACGACACCATGGAGCAGGGATTTGAAGTGATAAAGGTAGAGCGCGTCTTCAGTGGATTCTATGCCCTGGACGATGCAACCGTTCGGTACAAGTTGCCCAGCGGTGAATGGTCTGGTCCGGAGCGGCGACTTACCGTGGAAAGGGGCGACGCCGGTTGCGTGCTTGTCTACAATCGCGACATAAA
>CAZAVC010000338.1:0-2846 GCA_964488265.1 uncultured Fimbriimonas sp. | reverse complement strand
TCTCGTCCTCGTCAGGCAGTTTCGGTATCCGATGGTCCGGCACGGAGAGGGTTGGTTTTTGGAGATCGCCGCCGGGAAAGTGGACGAGGGCGAGTCTCCGGAAGAGGCGGCTCGTCGGGAGTTGCGGGAAGAGTTGGGCTACGAAGCCGCGGAGTTGATCCCAGTCGGCTCTTTCAGCAGTTCCTGCGGAGGTTCCTCGGAAATGAACTTTGTGTACTTTGCCGAGGTGGGTCACGCTAACCGAGTGGAGGAAGGCGGCGGGATTGAAGAAGAAGGAATATTCCGCGTAGAGCTATCGCCGAGTGAGGCCATCGCCATGCTTGATCGCGGTGAGATCAAGGATGGTAAGGCGGTGGTTGCCCTGCAATGGTTTGCCCGCTTCCGACCCAATTTGGTGAAGTAGGAAACCCTTTTTCCAAACCTTCGTAAGACCTACTGGTTACGCAATGGACAGTCTCAACAACGATCCGTCTCAATCCCAGAATCCCGCAAAGGACTCGAGCCAGTTGCGACAAGTGTTCGAAGGGTTCACCCCGCCCAACTACAAAGAACACCTACCTTTAGACCCACTTCCCGAAGATTCAAGCGTGCCCTACACGGCCAACGAGCGGCTTGCGGGAGCTGCCGTTAACCTCGCTTCGATTCCGTTCCCGTGGACGGCTCCGTTAGTGGGATTGGCCGTTTCGGGTCGCTCTCAGTTTGTGAGGTTCCAAGCAATCCGATCGCTCATTGAGCAGCTCGCCTCGATTATTCTCATCGGCACGATTACAGTCGGCTCGATTGTCTACTCCGTGGTCGACTTTGCGAACAAGAACTTTGACTTCTCGCAGATCGACTGGAAGGCCGTGATTCTGAAGAGTGTCGCGATCTGGATCGGTCTAGGACTCTTTGCCGTTTGGAACTTTGTGAACGCCCTCCGAGATGCGTGGCAGGCTTGGAACGGCGACATGCCCAAGCGGCTGAAATGGTCCGAGCGTCTTGCCGCGAAGTGGTCCGGGCTTCGTCCTCACTAGTTCGACCTTGTAAAGAACTCTTAACTCGCAAGATTTTGGCGTCGGTAAACTTACGGGGCATGAGCGAGACCGGCCCCGTTACTTTCCCCGAACTGAACACCGATGGCGATGCCGCCCTACGGTGTGCTCGGGAAGCCCTGTACCAGGAGGCGGCGGCAGTGATCGCCTGCGCAGAATCTCTTGGTCAGTCGTTCGTTACGGCGGTCGATTGGATTTTGAATGGCGAGGGGCGAGTGGTTTGCTGCGGCGTCGGCAAGTCGGGCCATATCGCTCGCAAGAGCGCGGCGACCCTTGCCTCTACCGGAACGCCGAGCTTCTTTCTTCACGCCGCAGAAGCTGTCCACGGCGACCTAGGAATGGTCACCGACCGGGACATCGCTCTGCTTTACACCCACAGTGGCGAGACGGACGAGATCGTGCGTCTCTATCCGAACCTAAAGAACATCGGGGCGCGGACAATCTTGATCACGGGCCGAGCCAAGTCCTCTGCAGCCCGTCTCAGCGACCTCGTGCTAAACACGGGTGTGGTCAACGAGGCCTGTCCGAACAACCTTGCTCCTACCACGAGCACCACCGTGATGCTCGCCCTCTCCGATGCACTGGCGATATCTGTGATGGAGCAGCGCGGATTCAACAAAGAGGATTTCGCTCGTTTCCACCCCAGCGGATCCCTCGGAAAGCGGCTTCTCCTTCGCGTCTCCGACGTGATGAGACAGGGAGAAGACCTACCGACCATCTCGAAAGACTCCCTTGCACTGGAAGCGATGAAAACCATTGGCAAGGCGGGCGCCGGGGCGGCTTGTGTGGTCGATGAGGGCATGCGACTTGAAGGCTTCATCACGGAAGGCGATATCCGTCGCCACTTGCTCAACGAAGGCTCGTTAAATGCCAAAGTGGAATCGTTCATGACGGTTGGGGCCTCGGTCGTCGAATCGAATCTGCTCGCGATGGAGGCTCTTGAAATCTTCCAAAACCACCCGAAGAAAATTGGTGAGGCGCCCGTGGTCAAAGATGGCAAGGTCGTTGGATTGCTGATGCTCAAAGACCTCCTTCGCTCGGGAATCGTCTAGTCTCGCCAAAGCAGATAGAGGTCGTTAATGTTGGTTCCGGTGGGCCCGGTTTCCAAGATCAGGTTGTTTCGGGCCAACCAACTCGCCGAGTCAAATTTTTCGTCTGCGTCTTTCCAGCCCTGACGATCAAGCGAAATGCTTTTGGCATCAACGAATCCCCCTGCGTAGGGCGTTGGACCATCGGTTCCGTCGGTGGCTAAAGCCAAGAACTGGACACCTTCCCGTCCCTCCAGAATCGGCGCCATTTGGTGGGCTAGATACGTACATCGCCCGCCCGAACCTTGACCCTGAACCGCAATGGGACATTCACCCATGCCGACAATCGCCTGGCCCGGTTGCAGCCGTGAGACGGAACTCGTGAGAGTCTCTAGAAGTGGACCGACGCGATCCTGTAGAGCCAATGCTTCGACTTGGTAGCCTTCTTCCTCGATGATCTCGGCGAGCCTTAGCATTTCGATCCTTGCGCTTGAAACGATTTGATGACGTTCTGCGGTTTCCGGAAGAAAGCACAATCCCGACGCGACGGTATTGAGGTCGTCGTCCAACACATCGCTGACCAAACAGACCGAATCGAGCCGGTCGCCTAAAAGAGCAGCCAGCTTTCCGCCCTTGAGCGCCGAAACCCTCCGTCGATAAGCATTGAGCTCGTGAATGGATGCCCCCGAAAGGAGGAGTCTCTGGATTTCCGTTTGATAGGTCTCAAATTCGACTCCTTCTTGCAGGCTCTCCACGACAGAAGACGCGCCGCCGCTGAGGAGGACCA
>CAZAVC010000337.1:0-3098 GCA_964488265.1 uncultured Fimbriimonas sp. | reverse complement strand
CAAATTGAGTCTGAGACTGACTGGTGCAAAACAAGAACTCGTGGGGTCCGTAGGTCGCCTCTGAAAAATGTTCGTTAAGGAATGGCGAAGGAACGAGTTTGGTCTAGCAGTAGGACCCGGCGGGGTTTATACTCCCTTAATCTCCTTTTCGAGATGTGTCCTTAGTCATGCGAAAATTTTTAAAGTTCGGGATGTTGGGGTTAGCCCTAGCGTGTGTATCCCTCAGCGCCGCCCAGAAGAGCACAGGTGTTGTTCAGGGGAGCGGTACCGGAAAAGATCAGGGGAGTGTCAGCCTGATCCAAGACGTTCTCAACGGAGAGGTTAAGTTTGAGGACAAGGGACTGTCGCAGCCTATCGCTGCCAAGAAGTTCCGATCGACGACTATTCGGCCTCAGATCAACCGAGAGAATCCCTTCAAGAAGCTCGTTCGTGAGCACAAGTTCAAACGCGACTATAAGCAAGGGCCCGCGAACAACCTAGTTCGGCGCCCAGGTTCGCTCGCGGCCCGGGCTTCGCTGAAGAACTCTAAAATGTTCCCCGGGATCGGGGCAACCGGTTGGGAGCCACCCGACGCCGATATTGCGGTTGGACAGAATCACGTTCTGGAAGTCGTGAACTCTTCCCTTGCATGGTTCGACAAGGACGGCAACGAGGAGTTCCAACAACCATTTTCGACCTTCTTTGCGGGTCAGAACCCGTCCAGCTTCATCTTCGACCCCAAGGCGTTCTACGATCCAGGCTCGAACCGATACTTCGTTGTCGCACTGGACGTGAATTTTGAGACGCGCGAGAGCCACTACCTCTTGGGAGTTTCTGACGACGGGGACCCTAACGGAGATTGGTATCAATACCGCTTCGTGAACCGGACCGAAGACTTTTTCGGTGACTACTGGTTGGACTATCCCGGTTTCGGATTCAACCGAGACACCGTGGTCCTTTCTGGCAACATGTTCGGATTCGATGGTGGCTACGGCGGAGTGCACCTGCACGCGATCGACAAGAATCAGCTGATCAACGGCACTCTTCGGTTCCAAGCATTCATTTTGAGCCCGGAGAGCGGTGCCTTTACCGTTCAGTGGGCGAAGAGCGATGACCGAGAGAATCCACACTGCTTGGGTGCTGAGATTTACGATTCGACGCGAATGCGGGTGTATGCCATTTTCCGAACGGGTGCCATTTGGCGACTCCGGACGACGGCAGTTCTTATTCCGGCATGGCAACAAGACCGAGGCTTCTCGGTAGGGCCCGGCGGTGTCTGGGTTCAAACCAACGACTCGCGAGTCCTCTCTGCCTATTCCAAGTCAGACCGGTTGGTGGCAGCGCACACGGTCGGTAACTTTAGCGGTCAACCTTCCGTTGCCTGGTACGACGTCAACATGAACGGCTGGCCAGCCATCATCACGCCGCCCAAGCTCAACCAAAGCGGCATTGTGGAACCGACCGATCCAAGGTCTGCCTACTCCTTCCCGGCAATCTCGGTGAACAAGTGGAACGACATGCTCATGACGTTCTCGCACATTCAAGAGGACTTGCTCGACGAGGAAGGCAATGTCATTCAGCCGGGCACACCGGGTGAGGTGATGGTCACTGCCCGGCGTGGTGGTGATCCGTTCGACTGGATGTCAACTCCGACGAGCATTCAACCGTCTCTTGGCGGAATCTACTCCGGATTCTCGAGCCGATGGGGAGACTACTTCGACGTTGAGCGTGACCCAACCGACGACGGTCGATTCTGGGCAATTGGCATGGTCGCCAGCTTGCCGGGAACTTGGCAAACCTTCGTTCGATCGGTTCAGGTTCAACTGCCGGATGCCGACTTGAACGAGTACCGACCGATTGAAACCCGGGTTTACCCTGGTCGATACGTTCGTGGAAACGCTGCCTCACTCGGCGTCGTCGATGGAAACTCGTATGTGGTAACCACGCAGTTGCGAACTGGGACGCAGATCGGCGGCGTTTGGGCAACAATGCCGCCAAGTGGTGAAGGGACCCTTCGGATCAAGTACACGGTTACCTTGAAGAACAAGGCTTCCATCGCACCGCAGTTCATGACGGTCTTCGGCTTCCCCTACGCCGCAGAGGTCACGGAATTGCCGGCAGGGACGCACACGCGGGTGGTTGAAATCTCACCCGATTGGGCGCCTTTCATGGATCGCGAGAACCTTATCTTCCAAGTGTTCAACGATACGGTGAACGGTCGAGCTCCGCTCGCCACCACCGCGATCATCGACCAACTGGTCGTGCTCGCTCCGTAACGCGTGCCTTTCACACATCGGCATAGAACGAAGAGATAAGAAAAATGGGCCTCGCCGAATTCGGCGAAGCCCATTTCCGTTTTAGTCCCCAGGTTTAAGCAGCCTTTCGGTACGCGCTGGCGGCCTTTTTAGCCTGACCTTGTTGGGCCAGCAGAGACATCACACCGTCTCTTTCTTTTTCAAGGGCTCGAATGAGGCTGGACTCCAGAGATTCCACAGAGGCTTTGTCCTCCGGGCTGAACGAGGGTCGATCTCTTTCTGCCTGGGCAATCAAAGATTCTCGGAGGGCCATCATACGTTCGACATTCGCGTAATCGCCGGCGGACACGCTTTCGATCAAGGAAAGCGTCGTGAGCCGATAACGGTTCATCCAGGCGCTTGCCCCCATGCCCGGGACGGTGACTTCCACTACGGCGTGCGGCGTGTGGACAACCCCTGACGGAGAACTATGCTGCTTGAGCAATGGACAACCTCTCTTCCGGTGCGGCGTTCATCAACTTCTGTTGTCTTTCCAATGCGGCCCACCCCTCGCGCAGTTCGCTGAGAGTTTTGGCAGCATTATCGATGGCGGTGGGATTGTCTTCCATGTTGCCATTGACAATCTCAGTTAAAGCGTAGGTGTAGAGCGCGAGCAAATTCTTCGCCACATCGCCCCCATCGTTCATATTGAGGCTGCTCATCAGTTCGGCAACGATCTTCTGAGCGCGTTGGAGACAACGGTTCTGTTCTTCCAAGTTTTTTTGAACCATGGCGCGTTTCCCTTGATCGAGGAAACGCAGCGCCCCATCGTAGAGCATCACAACGAGGCCCACCGGGGATGCGCCTATTGCGGCGTTCTTTTTG
>CAZAVC010000336.1:0-3104 GCA_964488265.1 uncultured Fimbriimonas sp. | reverse complement strand
CGGGTACCGACCTTGAAACCCTCAAAGTCCAACCCTCCTGAAGCAGGCAGTCCGTCCAGAGCTTTTGCGAGTCTTGCCCCGCCCGCAAAGTCGATCGATGTGATCTTGTTATTTGCTGAGGTGAAACCTACTTGACGGACTTCGACGAGGAACGCCTTGAAGTCGAGCTCGACCGGATCGGTGAACGTAACCCATCCCGATTCGGGCAAGAAGACTTTGCCATCGGACCCAACCGCGAAGTCTTCCACTCCAAACTTCACCCGGCCAAGTTCCACGGGCATTCCTGCCGATGTCTGGGCCTGAACGAATGAGGCGTCGAATCCAAGTTCTCCGCTCAAAACGAGCTTGGAGTTGGTGAGCGTCCCCTTGAGCTTGGTAAGCGAAGCTCCGAGTTCTTTGAAGTCGATTTTTTCGGCGGTCGCCCGAATCAAATACTTGCCATCGACCCCGAACGAAACCTTCGCTCCGACCTTTCCGATCGTCGGGACTTGAAAATCGCCCGTGAACTCACCTTTGCTCAACTGCGAATTCACGAACGCGAGCGCGCCTCGGCCGGAATCCATCTTGAATCCGTCGAGTGTGACGTTGGTGAGCGTCAGACCGACTTCGCCCGACAGGCCAAGCCCATCGATAAATAGGTCCTTTACGTCGACCTTCGGCTTCTCCGCAGCAACGGGCAGGCGGCAGCTTCCGGCTGTGATCCAAAGGCCCTGCCATGCAGGATTCACCGCTCGACCTTGAGGTTGAGAAGGAGCAACCGTGGTGCTTAGGTCCAGAACCGCGCGATCCACCTCAATTTCAAGTTCAGAGATAAAGGCCGAAAACTTCTCGCGAATCTCCGCCAATGCGCCCCGGTCGAAATCGAGACCCACGTTTGGCAGCTTTAAGGGGTCGCCGCGACGATTCGAGGCGATTTCTTTCGGAAACTGAACGTCGGCGGTGAACTGGGAGAACCGGGGCAAACCGCCGCTGTAGGCGACCTTTCCGCCTTTCACCGTGATCTCGAAACCTGCGAGTTCCGGAAGGGTCAACTTGCCGTTGGTTTCTACCGAGACTTCCGAAAAATCGGCATTCCCATCTTGATCGACGGTGAGGTCCTGCACCTGACACCGGACGGGAAGCGCTGGCTCGGCGGGTAGTCCTGGGAGGGCGACATTCACGGTCGTTCGAGGAAAAGCCAGCTTCCACTTTGCCGGGTTCGATCCCTGCCAACTAAGCGCGTAATCTGCGCTCTGCGTTTGGATGCGTAAGCCCAGGACGCCCAAACCTTCCCGTGCGACCAGGTTGTTGAACCGGATTCCCTTGAGCGTCAGATTGCCCGCCCCAGAATTGACCCCACCAGAGAACGAATCAACCTCGGCGGTGACAGGCTGTCCGTTGTCGGATCGAAAGGGGAAGCGGAGTTCGCCTTTGCCCTGAGACCGGAGTTCGCCAGAGGCAAGAACATCGGTTTGGCCGCTCGGGATGCGGAGCTTAACTCCACCGGGGAGGTCGTAAGTGATCGGCTTGTCGGCAGGAAGCCCGATGCCGATCAGCTTTCCGTTCGCGTCCGTAAGAAGGTTGGTAAACGTGACGCCCGGCTTGGGAATGGTCACACCCCCAACCATCAGAACCATCTCGCCCGAACCCGCGGCTGGCTTAGTAATGTCGGGAACGGTGTCCGGAGTGTAAGTGATTGACCGAATCTCAATCACACCCGGGAGCAAAGCAACCGTTGTTGGCCTTTGCGCGGCGGCTAGGGAAGAGAGCGAGCATAGCCCGACCCCAACCATCAATAGAACACGTGGTGACCGAGTCGGCATTTCTCCCCGCAACCCTGCGAGGTTAGTTCATTCAGAGATAAATGTCAACCGGCTGTGATCCACTTGATCACTTAGATTCGTTCGTAAGGCGAACAACATCGCCCCTTTCAAATCCCGTTCCTTCCACGATTTCCGCAATGGAAAACGCATCGTTCACGGTCGTGATTTTGATCTTTCCGACCAAGGCTCCCTCCGTGCGACCAAGAACCGCCTCCGTATCCGGATCGGTAATCAGCGTGCCAGGTTTTCGGACAATCATGGTGTCCCCAACGGCCAGACCAGAATTCTTGCCCGCGTTCACGTAAACCCGTGTAAGGTCGCCCTCCGTCATCACCGTGGCGACTCGACCTTCCCAGATCACTTTCTCTGCTCGAACCGCAATCTTCTTGACCGCGTCTCGAAGCGCCGAGCGAACCGCTCCGCCGAGTGGACCGTTGTCAAAAGAAGCGGTTCCGAACTTCAGTTCGTCTTTCGCCAATGTTAAGTTCTGGCGAGTCGAGGTCGCCTTTCCTTCGGCCCGAACGGAGTCAAGAACAATCCCGGTTTCGACCTCGATCATTCGAAGGTCAAGCCCAACCAGCGCCTCAACCGAGGTCTTGGAAAACTGAGCGTTCTCACCGATAACGCCGTCTACTCCCGCGCCCGAACGACGAAGTTTGAGCTCCGTTATCGCCCCTCGAATCACGATCTGAGCCCCAGCGAGCTTTTGAGTGGTGCCTGCAGTCGAGGCTTCCGTCGTGGTGTCCGCTAAGTTCAGTCGCTCTAGAACCACGAACCGCTCCGATTCAATCAGGGCAGTCATCAGCATCTCCGTGAGTCCCGTTCCAAACTCGGTGGGCTGGTCCAGGTCAAGAGTGACAACCGTCGTGGCACCACTCGGAGTCGGCGCTGAAGTCGCAACTCCGTTCACCTTGACCTCCATGCCGGAAACGATCACTCGTTTTCGGGCTCCCTTGAACGGTGGCAAACCTAAGTTGCCTACCTTTAGCTCCGGCTTTGCCTTCGCCTCTTTGGGAACCGCTTGCGATCCTTGCCCGCCCAGTTCTCCACCGGGAGCACCTCCGAGGAGAGTTATCGCCAACAAAAACGTGGTGGCATTCATCATCGTCTAGTACCGATATTCGAATCCAAGATAGCCCGTAGTGGCCGCCGGATACCCCTCGTAAAACCGAGCCTTCGTCAAGTTGTAGAGTCCGAACGAGAGCAAGGTCGATGGCGAAAACTTGTGCCTACCGAACAGGTGTATTCCCAGCGCTCCTGGCGCATCCCCGACGTATGTGACGAGTGCACCTGAGGTTTCGG
>CAZAVC010000335.1:0-3128 GCA_964488265.1 uncultured Fimbriimonas sp. | reverse complement strand
TCCCCTCACCCCCTAGCCCCCTCTCCCGTCCAAAAACGGATGGGAGAGGGGGAATGATTTGAATGCCACCCAAACCTAGGGCGTTGCCCTAGGCTGCGATGATTGCCGTCCCGAGTGTCGGGACGCCCCTTTTGCCAGGACCTTCCATCGAAAAGATTTTCGATCGCGAGAACCCTCGCTCCTCCGGGGAGAGGGTGGTCCGAACGACCGGGTGCGGGGTCTCTCATTCCCCTATGCGGAGGCGAATTTTTTGGAATATTCCCTTCCAGGCTTCTCCGACCCGTCGTCTCTCCGAGGTCCGGAGGACCGTCCAGATTATTAGCCAAACCTGTCCCGCCTTTTGCTGATTGTCGGGAAGTGGCGGGAACGACCAGACCGATGCTCCGAACGACTTTTTGTTCCTACCCGCACATCACGACACTGAGCATCATGCGCAGATTTGTCCTGAGATAGAGAGCATCGTCACTTTCAGACCTTCACTCTCGATTGAATGAGGGCATTAGTCGATGAATCTCACAAAAATGAACATTGGACTGCAAAGAATGTAAATTCCGAGAATCATTGCATACATCTGGAATTTACTCCTCGCCCGCAACCAGTATGCCTTTGGATCGTTATAGAGGATACACATAACCGTTACAAGCACGAATCCAGCCCATGGCAAGAGGTCTAATGGAGACCAAACGTGAAACTTATCACGATAGGATGGTTCGGTGAAAATAGACGCGAGACCCATCAGCCAATAAACACTCGCGGCTGTAGCCAGGACACTGGTTTCCACTTTTCCGTCTGCTAGCCTTTGAACAAGAAGGCAGGAGATTCCAACCAGATAAGGCAAAGATTCATTCAATCGCCCGAATACAAGCGTGAGTGCCACTAGCAAAGTAAGCATGATACGATCCCCGAATTCTCTCTCATATCTGTCAAGAGCTTTCAAGGGTTGAGAATGTGATATCCATCCAACAAACAAGACAGCAACAGCTGGCACCCAAAGCTGAAATGCTTCGTAAATGGTAAATGGCCCAGATAATCGGAGTATCGCTGGTAGGCATAAGCCTAACGTGATCGATTTTGCGTACTTCACTTGGCCTTTGAACCAGAGAAATGCAAAGGTAGGGTGAAGAGTTGTCAGGGGTGTGAAAGAATCTAATACTGTTTCCGGAGCATACTCTGTAAGCAATTCTTTCCCACCAATAATCACTCCTACAAGTATCAACTGCAGGAAGCGCAGAAACCACCTCAGATCGGCAGGCTCTTCTTCAATCTTGGGGCTCAGATAGAATTGGATCAGCAATATCCCCAAAAAGCACCCCATCACTGGGAAACTGGCAACTATAACGGAAGTGATATGAATCAAAAGCGGCAGCAGGGCGAGCAACCCCATGATAACGAGCACGAACATTTCGATTTTCCGCATATTTCGGGTGAAGCTCCTAACTATTTTTTTGCGGCTTTTTCAGCTCTCGGCTGCTTACATTGAGTCTGCCTTTCTTCATGCCTTTCCTTAGAAATCGGACCCTAACCCCATGGCTCGCTACAAGCAACGAATCATCGTGGGAAGGAGGACGATAAGCCGAAAACTCGTGCCCAAGACAAACCCATTCCGATTCAACTCTTTTGTAATCTACACAAATGTAGATTCTCTAACTATTCAAAGAGAAACTCAGTTCCAGACCGAGAGCAAGAAATAGCCCTCAGATCTCCAGACAAAAAAATGCCCCGCACCGACGAGCGGAGCGAGGCAATCTTTGCTGAGTTTAGCCTTAGCGAAGCTCGGCCGAAACCGCCGTGTTCTCCCAGGGGAAAGCGGCGTTGCCGAAGTGACCGTTCTTCGCGGTTTCGATGTACCGAAGATCGGGGTTGAGAAGGCCAAGCGTGTCGATGATGCCCTTCGGCGAAAGGTCGAACTTGGCTCGAAGTCGCTTCTCGATCTCGGCAGCGGGAATGGTCTCGGTGCCGAACGTCTCCACGTTGATGGCGACCGGCTGAGCCACGCCAATTGCGTACGCCAACTGAATGACGCAACGCTGAGCAAGACCAGCGGCAACCACGTTCTTGGCGAGGAATCGAGCGATGTACGCGGCAGATCGGTCGACCTTTGTCGGGTCTTTACCAGAGAACGCCCCACCGCCGTGCGGAGCCATCCCGCCGTAGGTGTCCACGATGATCTTTCGACCCGTGACGCCCGTATCGCCCTGCGGACCGCCGATCTCGAACGTTCCGGTCGGGTTCACGTGGTACTGGATATCGCCCTTTACGTACTCGCTGTACCGCTCCAAAACGGGCTTGATGATGTGCTCGTGAACAACCTCGTGCACCTTCTTCTCGTAGCGCGCGGAGTGCTGCTGAGAGAGAACGATGGTTTGAATGCGCGAAGGGCGACCGTTGTCGTCGTATTCCACCGAGACTTGGCTCTTGGCGTCCGGTCGAATGTCGCCTTCTTCAATCTGCGCGTCGAAAGACTTCGGATCTTTGCGAATCTCGGCCGATCGTCGGGTGAGCGCGTGAGCAATCGCCAGCGGAAGGGGCATCGCTTCGGGCGTTTCGTTGGTTGCGTAACCGAACATCATGCCTTGGTCGCCTGCTCCGCCGGTGTCTACGCCCTGGGCAATGTGCGCCGACTGCGGTTGAATGGCAACCAGCACGCCGCAGGTGTTTCCGTCAAAGCCGTAATCGGTTTTGGTGTATCCGGCTTGGCAGATGGTTTCTCGGACGATATTCGCCACGTCGACGTAGCCGCCGGTTCGAACCTCTCCCGCAACAATCACCGCTCCTCGGGTAAGAAGGGTCTCAACGGCAACACGAGTGCCCTCGCTCTTTCCAAGAGCGTGGTCTTCTTGCAAAAAGGCGTCGAGCAGAGCGTCTGAAATCTGATCCGCCAGTTTGTCTGGGTGTCCAACGCTCACGCTTTCCGACGTGTAAATCTTCATCTTTCCAACCCGATAGGGTACCCGCAGCGGGGGGAGATTCATAAATTTGCCGCCCGCAGACTTGGAATCGTAGGTGCAAGGCACGTGCGACTTTATCGGCTTTCATCATTCGGCCCAGTTCTATTCGGCCCAAGTCTGGCTAAATCGTTGTCGCGGTCCGATCTTGCTCCCACCGTATTGGTGACACAATCAAGATAG
>CAZAVC010000334.1:0-3166 GCA_964488265.1 uncultured Fimbriimonas sp. | reverse complement strand
GTTTGATGACGGCTTTCAGGATGGCGCGCATGGGGCAGAAGCCCGTGAACGCGTCTAGAAACAGACCGAAGGTCGGCAGCGCGGCAAGCCACATCCAAGCCGGGTTCACGGTGGCGGCAAGGGTGAGGGCGGTGGCAAGGATGATTCCGGCGATGAGGTGGGTGAGTCGGTCGATGGTCATTTTTTGTGCCTTTGACCTTTGAGAGATCGCTGGGATGGAAAAGGATTCGGCGCATTCATTGCGGGTTGATTAAATCGGCGCTCTCCCCCTTCGAGAGGGGAATTGGAGACTTCTCACCCGGTCCCGATTCTCGGCCCCACCCTCTCCCCGAGCCTGTCCCGATTTATCGGGAAGGGGCGAGGGTTCTTTATCCTCCCTTAGGTCCGGCGTGTCCCATCTCGTCCCGAGAATCGGGAAGGACCGACCAGACGGTTAGCCCAGACCGTTAGGTCTGGGTAGGGCACCCAGAAAATCCAAAGGTCCGGAGGACCGGCCAGATACTCCGTTCTGCAACAACCCGTCGCCCTCGCCCCTCCGGGGGAGAGGGCTTCCCGATTTATCGGGATGGGTGAGGGGTCCGAACACGCTTGGAGTGAGATCGAAAATTACGCCATGGCTCCGCAATTTCTTCCGGAACCACCCCGCCCCGTTGGGGCACCCCTCCTAGGAGGGGAATTGGAGACCCCTCCCAGGTGAATTCAAGAATTACTTCTTGCGTCGTCGAAGAGCGAGAAGACCCACGCCGAGCGTCAGCATGGTTGCCGGCTCGGGAACAACGCCCGTCGCAAACGCAAGGCCATCTTTAGGATCAAAACCGCTGGCGAGATTGACCCGCGAGTTAAAGTTGGTGGGCGAGTAGCTATACAGTTCTCCGCTCCAGTCAATTGCGTACACCTTATCGGTTGCTGCATCCCAGGCAAGGGAACCGTTGTTCAAATAACCTGCATCGCCGATTAAGTTGCCGGGGTTAGAGGTGTCTGTGAGATCGAAGATGGGGCCGCCACCGCCAAAACCTGCGTTGAAACCGATTAGCTTCGCAGAAGATCCAACGTAGGTCATGCCGTCCAGGCTGACTTGGTTGCTCAGGAATGTTGCCGCGCCCGTTGCCTTATCGATCTCGTAAAGGCCGGTTCCGAGAGTTGAGACCGATCCGTACAGCTTTCCGTTCACTGGGTTATAGGCAAGACCAAACATGCTCGTGATGCCGGTGGAGCCAATAAGGGTTGCCGCGCCCGTGGCAAGATTCACGCTGTAGAGACTGGATGGGTTAGAGCTACCCATGCCCCAACCATCAACCATGAACATGGTCCCGGAGGAGGAATCGAAAGCGAGATCGCCAAACTCGTAGCCAACGCCCAAAGCACCAACGTTGGTAAACGTGTTCGTCGAAAGATCGAGTATTTGAAGCGTGTCGGTCGACTCGTCGATGGTGAAGAGCGTGCCTGCAAGCGCAGAGCCGGAGAGGGTTGCCAGAGCGGCAACGATCAGTAACCTTTTCATAGGGAGTCCAGGAAATGCAAAAGAACCACAATTCCAACCGAAGTGTAAACCGTGAGGAGTAAAGGATGTGGAATGGCAACCAAGCAATCTTGCGGGTTTCTTGGAGCGGGCGCCGAGTATCGATGGAAGAACCGGGTGCGAAACCGTGTTTCTGTGGAGCGTCCTCGGAGAAGGGTCGATAAATTCGCCCTAGCCACGGCTCCGACGTACCTACGGGACACCGGCACCCGGTCGAGGGGAATTGGGGACCCCTCACCCGCCCCTATCGGGGCACCCTCTCCCCCAGAGGGGCGAGGGTTTATTTGACTGGTTCAATAGCCTCCCCCAGGTCCGGAGGACCGGCAAGACTGTTAGCCCAGACCGATAAGGTCTGGGTAGGGCACCCAGAAATTTCAAAGGTCCGGGAGGACCGGCCAGATACTCAGACTTTATACGTTCCGTTTTCGCTTGCCACGGCTCCGCCGTTCTGGCTTTATTGCCGGACCCCTGACCCAGGGTTACCACCCTGGGCTGCGATGATGGTCGCGGCTCCGCCGCTCTTTTTTCCGACGCCCTCGCCCCTCTGGGGGAGAGGGCTTCCCAATTTATCGGGATGGGTGAGGGGTCCGAGAACGCTTGGAGAAGGATAGAAAACAACGCCCCGGATTCGCTGCTTCGTCCGGAACCGCACCGCCCCTATCGGGGCACCCCTCCTGGGAGGGGAATTGGAGACCCCTCCCAGGTGAAGGCAAGAATTACTTCTTGCGTCGTCGAAGAGCGAGAAGACCCACGCCGAGCGTCAGCATGGTTGCCGGCTCCGGAACAACGTCCGTCGCAAACGCCAGGCCGTCCTTCGATGCAAAACCGCTACCAAGGGTCGTTCGAGAGTCAAAGTCGGTGGGCGAGTAGCTGTAAAGGGAGCCGCTCCAGTCGAGAGCGAGAACGCGATTGGCCGCCGCATCCCAGGCAATTCCACCGTTGTTGACGAATCCGGCACTACCAAGAAGTGTCCCTGCACTGCCCGTGTTGGTCACGTCGTAGAACGGCGATGAGCCACCCGCGGTGAAGCCGATCATCTGACCCGTAGAGGCTACGTACGTCAGACCATCCATGTCCGGCTGTGCGCTCAAAAACGTTGCCGCACCCGTCGATTTATCAATCTCGTAAAGGCCGTTTGCACTCGTAGATCGAGACCCGTAAAGCTTCCCGGTCGCTGGGTTGTAAGTAAGTCCAAAGACGCTTGTGATGCCGGTGGAGCCAATCAGCGTCGCCGCGCCCGTGACTAGGTCCACGGAATACAGCTTTGAGACGTGCGAGTTGTCGAAGCCTCCACCCCAGCCATCGACCATAAACATCGTCCCGGTGGAGGAATCGAAAGCGAGGTCGCCAAAGCTGAAGCCCACTCCAAGCGAGCCAACGTTGGAAAACGTGTTCGTGGAGAGGTCGAGCGTTTGGAGCGTATCGGTGTTTTCGTCGATCGTGTAGAGCGTGCCCGCGAACGCGGAACCGGCAAGGGTTGCCAGAGCGGCAGTGATCAGTAACCTTTTCATGGAAAATCCCGGAAATGCAAAAGAATGACAATTCCCGAGCAAATGTTAACGCATCGCCGAAGCCGGTTAATGGGAAATCGCCAAGCAACTTTACGGGTTTCTAGGAGAGGCAGCTAAAAACTGGGATCAATCCTTG
>CAZAVC010000333.1:0-3190 GCA_964488265.1 uncultured Fimbriimonas sp. | reverse complement strand
CTAACGCCACCTCGGAAACGGTCTGATCGCATCCACTACGCGGCAATCAAGCCTCTTTAGGTATCCTATTGGATTGCTGGGAGCCTAGGCATTCGCCAAGGCGATGGCACCAGGAGTATTTCATTGAGAAAAAACGTCAAGAAGAATCAGCACTCGCCTCGTTATGAGGCTCTCGTTGCAACCGTTGACCAGGATGTAACGATTGCGGTCGAAGAAGCCCTGTTGAAGGTGAAAGCGACCGCCAACGCTAAGTTTGTCGAGAGCGTCGACCTTGCTGTGAAGCTGGGAATCGACCCTCGAAAGGGCGACCAAAACGTTCGAGGTCTCACCACGTTGCCGCACGGTACGGGTAAGAAACGACTGGTAGCCGTTCTCGCCAAGGGCGACCTTGCCAACGAAGCCGAGAAGGCAGGCGCTGACGTGGTTGGAGCCGAGGACCTGATCGCTCGAATTCAAGGCGGCGATAAGGAACTCAAGTTCGACATCCTGCTTGCCACCGAAGAGATGGCTCCGCAAATCGGTAAGATCGGCCGAATCCTCGGTCCGAAGACCCCTAACAAGCGAAACGGAACGGTCACCAACAACATCGGTACCGCCGTTAAGGAAATCAAGGCTGCAACCCGGGCTGAGTACCGAGCAGACAAGGCGGGCGTCGTTCACATGGCGATCGGAAAGGTGAACTTCACCGACGAGCAACTTCAAGAGAACTTCAAGGCTGCCGTTGGCGCGATTCTTCGAGCCAAGCCGTCCAGCGCGAAGGGTCGATATCTTCAGTCGATCACGGTCAGCGCTTCGATGGGCCCTGGCATTAAGGTCGATCTGCTGCAAGCAACCAAGTTCGTCGGTTAATCCGATACCTTGGACAAAGGAACCCCCGATCTTTTTGAGGTCGGGGGTTTTCGTTTATCCAGACCCCGACGTTTCCCGCAAACATTTCCGTGCAACATCCGGTTCTGGTCTGTCGTTGGAATCTTAACCTGCCGACTCCAATTAAAGAGTTTCCGAAAGGGAAACACTCATTGGGACAGGATCAGTTGCACCGGGCCGGAATCCCTTGGATTGGTGGAAGAACCGATTCTCGGATAGACCCTGGAACAATTACCGGTCACAATGAGAATGTCGGCTCGCAATGATTGCGAGTTGGCGGGCACGGAGAATCAATGGGAATTCCTTACGTAATCGAGCAAACCGCGCGAGGCGAGCGCACCTACGATATCTGGTCGAGGCTTCTGAAGGATCGAATCATCTTCCTCGGAACCGAGGTTGATGACTACGTTGCAAACCTTCTCGTCGCACAGTTGCTCTTCCTGGAAAAGGAAGATCCGGATAAGGATATCGACTTCTACATCAACTCGCCGGGTGGCTCGGTGAGCGCCGGACTTGCGATCTACGACTGTATGCAGCACATCAAGCCCGATGTCGCCACGATCTGTGTCGGCCAGGCCGCTTCGATGGGTGCGGTCCTTCTCGCAGGCGGAGCCGCGAAGAAGCGATACTCCCTTAAAAACTCTCGGATCATGATCCACCAGGTATCAGCAGGATTTCGAGGGACGGCAGCCGATATAAATGTTCAGGCCCGAGAGATCAACCGTATGATGGATACGTTGATGGACATCTTGTCTTTTCACAGCGGCAAAACTTCGGATGAGGTTCGCAAAGACTGTGATCGGGACTACTTCATGTCCGGAGATGAGGCAGTTGCCTACGGATTGATTGACGAAGTCCTAGAGCGACCGCGCAAATAAGCCGAAGATAAAGGGAACCGGTATGGCTAAAACAACCGAACGACGTGATCACTGCTGCCTATGCGGCAAAGCGAAGGAGCAAGTTAAAAAGCTCATCGTGGGTCTCCATGGCGCAGTCTGCTCTGAATGCATCGACCTGTGCAACGATATTCTTAGCAACGAGGTTGAGCATCGCAAGTCGTCGGACTCAGCCGCGCACAAGCCGTTGAATCCGGTTCCCAAGGCTGATGCGGGTAAATCCGTGCCGAAGCCACGCGAGATCGTCTCCTTCTTGGACGGCTACGTGGTGGGGCAGGAAACCGCCAAGAAGGCGCTTTCGGTTGCGGTTTACAACCACTACAAGCGGATTAGCGAGAAGCACTCCGATGGGGTGGAACTCCAGAAGAGCAACATCCTGCTGGTCGGTCCGACAGGCAGCGGAAAAACCCTCCTGGCGCAGACCCTTGCCAAGCTTTTGAACGTCCCGTTCGCCATCGCCGATGCCACGGCTCTTACCGAGGCGGGCTATGTAGGCGAGGACGTTGAGAACATCATTCTCAAGCTCTGGCAAACCGCTGAGCAGATGGATCCTTCTAACCCGAAAGAGCTTTGCGAGCGCGGCATCATCTATGTCGATGAAATCGACAAGATCGCTCGGAAGAGCGATAACCCTTCGATCACTCGCGACGTGAGCGGCGAAGGTGTTCAGCAAGCGCTTTTGAAGATTCTTGAAGGCACGGTTGCCAACGTTCCTCCGCAAGGTGGGCGAAAGCATCCGCAGCAGGAGTATCTCCAAATCGATACCTCGAACATCCTGTTCATTTGCGGAGGAGCCTTCGAAGGTGTCGAAGAGATGATTCGGCGACGCATGAAGGAGAACGTGATGGGCTTCCGAGCGGCTCCCGAGGCTAAGGCCGATCGCGAAGTGAACATCCTACGCGGCATCTTGCCAGAAGACCTTCTGAAGTTTGGCCTGATTCCGGAGTTCATTGGTCGACTTCCGGTGATTGCCACCCTCGATCCGCTCGTCGAAGAAACACTTGTTCAAATTCTTAGCCAGCCAAAGAACGCCCTGCTCAAGCAGTATCAGCGATTCTTTGAGATGGATGGTGTGGAGCTTATTGTTGAAGACGGAGCTCTTACCGAAATTGCAAGGGAAGCACTCAAGCGTAAGACCGGTGCCCGGGCTCTGCGCGCCATCATTGAGTCCGTCATGATGGACGTGATGTACGAGGTTCCCTCGAACGACGAAGTGAAGCGAGTGGTCCTGCCGGAAGGGATTATCGATCACAAACGTCCGCCCGTCCTTCTCACCGAGCAAGACGTGCTTAAGCCTGCCGGTTAAGACATCACCGATTCTTAACGCGAAAACACCTGGGAGGCAGAATGCCCCCGGGTGTTTTTTGCATGCTACTATGAAAAACAAGACCATAAACAACATTACTGATAATGAAATGCCCTTGGAC
>CAZAVC010000332.1:0-3192 GCA_964488265.1 uncultured Fimbriimonas sp. | reverse complement strand
TTGAACGCATATTGCACTCGAGGTCTTTGGCCGAGAGTATGTCTGTCTCAGTGGGCGGTTTACCGCTTTGAAAGTTCAATGAGCGACTACCCGCCGATTCCACAGGACTCCGACGCGCCCAACTCTCAAGGTGGGAAGCCCCAGTTCGAGTTCGGGGAGGCGCCCGCTCCTTCTCTTTATGGAACGCCCCAGCGTGAGAGTGTCCCTCCATTCGCCGAAGAGACTCCAGAGGCCGCAGTTCACCGCACCTGGATTGGTTGGGCGATCCTTTTTCTCTTTTTCACGTTCTCCATCGGCTCCGCTCTGAACGGGCTGGGGAAGAGCAAGGGTAGTTCGCCGTTAGAAGACTCACGCACCCTTCGAACGCAGGTTATTTTGGGACTTACCATGCGAGCAAACTCGCCTGGGCTTGGCGAAGCCAATCTCAGCCAGGCCAAGGATTTGCTCAAGAAGAGCAAAGACGAGGAAGTTCTTGCATGGCGAGTTCTCATCGATCGCTTAGAAACGCCGTTCGATAAACCCCTGCCCAAAGACACTGCGAAAGTATTCGCCACGCTCTCGAAATCGAAAGACGCGAGCAATCGGGCTGTGGGTGAGTTCCTCCAAAACTCCGCCTTCGGTAAGAAAGACGTAAAGATTGCGCTACCCAAGGCGCTCAGCGTTCTGCCGGAGAGGGACCTTCGGAAAGATATTGCCCGGGCCATTGTCTTGGAGTCTCAAGGCAAAAAATCGGAGGCTGCGGAGGTGTTCCCCCTCGATCGAATCGCTCCAATGCTCCTAGCAATCAGCGGAGCGATGTTTGTGGTCTTTGCCGGACTGGGCGTTTGGCTCTACTTCATCATCGGATCTCGCACGGGCAGCATTCGACCTAAGGGATTCCCAACGGGGCCTCTCACCGAATCTATGGCGGATCGACTTGCATTACGGGCGGGGCTTTTGATGCTCGCCTTCATCGCGATGATGATCTTTGGAGCCGGAATCGGCGCCGTCAAAGCGGTTGCAGCGAACCCGACTCTCGAGTTCGTGTTCGGCCTGTTGCCCTACGCAATCATGGTTGGCTTGGTGCTCACGCTTCCCAAGGACGCCATTTTTGGGGAGAAGTTCAAAACCAAAGGGTTGGGTGCGGGCTTAGACAGACTCCTCGCGAAGATTGGGATCGGGACAGCAGGATGGGTTGCCAACGCCGCCCTGCTCATGGTTGCCATCCTCATCAGCATCCCGTTGATGCGTGTGCTACCCACAAACTCGCACCCTGCCGGCGAGCAGATGCTAGCTAATCCGGACACTACGACGATGATCCGAATCTTGCTCATGGGGTCGGTGGCTGCCCCCATTTGGGAAGAGATCGTGTTTCGTGGGATGCTCTTCCCTGCCATTTCCAAGAAACTAAATTCGGTGGCGTGGGGAGTCTTTTTATCAAGCCTCCTTTTCGCCGCCATTCACCCCCAGGGACCGGGCGCTTGGTTGCTTCTTGGAACCATTGGTGGACTCAATTGCGTGCTCACTTACTACACCAAATCCCTTGTTCCAGGCATTGTGCTTCACATGCTCAACAACACCGCCGTCTTTGCCTTTGCCTATTTCTCGCAAGTCAGATAGACCCAAGGAAGGAACGATTGCTTCCCCCAGCCGTAGGACAACTTGTAACTTCTTCCCTGATGCCGGGTTCAAAGGCCCGATACGTTTAGGGAATTCATTCATCCATCGGCTTAGGGTTTTTCGCGCTTCCATGCACGAGAGACCTGCAGAGGCAACGAAACATGGCAAGCACAATGAACCCGCCCAAAGGCATCGACGGCACTCCGCTGGTCGACATCCAAAGCTCGCAAGACGAGCGCAATATCGCCATCGATAAGGTTGGCGTCAAAAAGGTCAAATATCCGATCCAGGTGCGAGAACGCGACAACGGACCGCAACATTCCGTGGGCACCTTTACTCTCACCGTAGACCTCCCCAAGGAATTTAAGGGCACGCACATGAGCCGATTCCTCGAGGTGTTGGCAGAGCACAACAACGACGTCAGCGTTGAGACCATCCCCGACATCCTCACCAAGCTCCGAGATCGTCTTCATGCCGATACGGCGCACCTGGAAGTGGACTTCACCCTCTTCCGAGGAAAGGCCGCGCCTGTCACCAAGAAAGTTGGCATGATGGGTTACGAGGTCGGATTCATCGCCGCAGGTGGAAAGCTCAACGAGTTCTGGCTGCGACTGGTGGTTCCGATCACCACACTTTGCCCTTGCAGCAAGGAGATCTCCAGCTTTGGGGCGCACAACCAGCGTGGTTATGTTTCGGTGAAAGTGAAGCCTCAGGGCAAGCTTTGGCTCGAAGATGTGATCGACATGATCGAGTCCGCAGGTTCGGCGCAGCTCTATCCGGTCCTGAAGCGACCGGATGAGAAGTTCGTGACCGAGCAGGCCTACAGCAACCCGCGATTTGTGGAAGACATGGTGCGAGAAGTCGCCCTGGCCTTCGATCGTGAAGATCGGGTCGCCGCGTACGAGATCGAGGTTGAGAACCACGAGTCGATCCACGACCACAACGCCTACGCTTACTTGGCTCGAACCAAGTAACTGTTCCCCTTGCCTATCTCCACGGGTTCATGGAGATAGGCTTTTTTGTGCGCTCGGCGGGTCTACAATCTCCCCATGTCTGACCGGTCGCAAGTGATTCTCGAAGCCCAGAGGCACCTCGCCTCGGTCGAACCATTTTTTGCGCGACTGATTGCGCTCGTCCCAGATTGCTCGCTCACGAACTGTCGCGATCACATCGACTTATGGGAAGAACTCGTTGGCACGGTCATAGGTCAGCAGCTTTCTGGCAAAGCAGCTACTGCGATCGAAAACAAATTCAAGGCGCTTTCGCCGCCTTACCCAACCCCCGAATGGGTCCGCACCAAATCCATCGAAGAGTTACGAACCGCCGGACTCTCGAACGCCAAGGCGAAAACCATTCTGGGTATCGCTCACGAAATCGACTCGCTACCAACCTGCGAAGAACTTGTTTCTTGGACCGAAGAGGCGATTGCCGAACGCCTCGTGCAATTGAAGGGCGTTGGACCGTGGACGGTGGACATGCTTCTCATCTTCCGGTTGAGCCGGCTCGATGTGTTGCCCGTGGGCGATCTTGGCGTTCGAAAGGGTTTTCACCACCTGCTCGCCTTCCAAGGGAATCCCTCTTCCGAGCTACCCA
>CAZAVC010000331.1:0-3193 GCA_964488265.1 uncultured Fimbriimonas sp. | reverse complement strand
GGAGAAAGTAGGTTATTCTGGAAATCTAAACGAGATTGATTTGAGTACAAAAGCAGTCCCTTGGGGAGATTAAATGAAATGCCAATCGATGATTAAGCAGAACGTTTTGCCGATGGTGACAACTCTTGTCTTGCTCACAGGAGTTTATGCAAAAAGCGGCGCGACTACGTATGCCTGCTTTTTTAGAAGTACTGGTTGTGAGGCAAGGGCTGGTTCGCCATGTGGCAGCAATCCCCTCTTCAATAAGTTCGAGATTGAGAACACGAACGATTGGATATGCAATGGGCGCAAAGCGTCCTTCGTGACGGCCTGCAAAACAGAAGACACTGGAGAGTGTTGTATGTTCGTCTCGACGGCTACCGCGTGCCCTTCGACCAATCTCTGTCCATGTCCGTATACGCAGGGGCCCGGTTACTAGGATGATGACGAGGTTTCGGTCTCGGCGCGGCTTCACACTTCTAGAGTTGCTTGTCTGTATCGCCATCGTGGCGATTCTTGCGAACTTGGCTTTCGCATCGTTTGGTAGCGCCAAGGCTAGCGCGAAACATGCGAGGACGCTGTCAAACCTTCGGCAGTGCTATCTATCCCTCGCCCTGTACGAGGGTTCTGTCGGGTCCTGGCCAAGTTATGACCATGTTGGCTCGGCACTAACGGGCGCGCCGACGAAGGACCCTGAGGATTACTGGAAAATCGGCTTTGGAAAAGGTTCCGAGCCGATGATCAACTCATACGCGTACATTCGCGGTCATCGCCTCATTTTTGGAAGCGATGCTGACTGGTCTGAACTACTTGTCGAAAACGCCACGAAGGGGAGAGTTACACCTCTCCTCGCGTCTACCTGGCAAAGCCAACCGCGCCCAAGGTTTTTCAGTTCAAGTAAGTTTCACCCTACTCCGCCAGAGTTTTTCCGTTGCTTTAGGGCCGGAGAGTGTGTCCTTCCGCAAACGGCCTCCTTTGTTTTTCTGGATGGGAGTGCAAAAAGAAGAAACGTCTATTCCGGTCCACCAAGACCCTTCTATTGGGATCATTTGTTCTATGGGGGTATGAATCAATGATTACAAATCTGACCTCGAAATCAAAAAACTTCTGGAAATTTACGGAGGGCTGGCACTATTGGCAACGCTTTTTCTTTCTGCCGCCGATCGTCGGGTTTGTCGTGCATGTTTTGACTCTGTTCCTCACATGCATCCTTACCAACTGGTACTGGTATCTCTGGAAATTTGACCTCGGATTTAAATTCCAGGTCGGGTTTTACGCGGTTGTTGGGTTCACCCTGATGAATCGGCACTGGTTGAAAATTGGAACCCTGTGGATTGCATCTTGGAGCCTGCTTGTACTTTTCAAACTGATCACGGAAACGCCTGATTGGAGAGGGTTCATTGCCTGGTCGATAGGGCCCGTCGCGCTGTTCGCAGTAATGCTTCTGCTGGGGCCAATGAACGACGATAGCCCGAAGAAATCAGCGGCTAATCGGCGAGATCGGATGCGCCAACGTACGGTTATCTGACCTTTGCATTGGCGCGCCAATCATTTTCGAGTCATTTTTAAGAGACGATCTCGAGCGGTTTCATGGTTTTCCATTGACCCCGCGTGAAGTCCGGAACATCCATCGAGCGTCCTCGCTTGGCGACCGACTGCTCACTCAGCGGTCCAACCACCGACCAAGATGCGGCGTCGTACACGTCCTGATCCAGGGGCAATCCATTGCGCAGGCAGTACACGATTCTCCAGAGCATCAGAAAGTCCATGCCGCCGTGACCGCCGTTCTTCACCGACTCCTCGCCCATGCGCTTGAAGAGCGGGTGATCGTACTTCTCGTACAGGGCTTGAAGGTCCTTTGCCGTCTTCCAAGATTCGGCTTTGCCGTCTCCGGGCTTCTCCTCAACCGCGAACCGATTGGGGAAGCCGCCCCAAGCGCCCTTCGTGCCCTGAATGTAGTTGTGGCGGGTGTATGGCCTGGGAAGTTGCTCGTCCCACTGCACCATGATCGTGTTCCCCTTCACGGTCTTGATAATGGACGTGTTGATGTCTCCGCACGTGAATTTGAGCTTGCGGCGATCATGCCCCTCGGGAAACTCTTGCGCCGCATAGATCTCTCGGGTGCGAGCATTCGAACTGACCGAACAGAGGAAGTCCATGCGATCTCCCCGGTTGATGTTCATGTACTGGGCAACCGGTCCTAGACCGTGGGTGGGGTAGAGGTTTCCGTTTCGCTTGGCATACTCCAAGGTCCGCCAGGATCCCGTGCCATGCTCGATTTCCTTCATTTGCCAGCGCAGATCGTGAATGTACGCCGCCTCGCCGTGAAGGAGTTCGCCGAAAACGCCCAGCCGAACCATGTTGAGGACCATCAACTCCTCGCGACCGTAGTTGACGTTCTCCATCATCATGCAGTGCTTCTGCACGGCCTCAGAGGTCTCAACGAGTTCCCAACATCCTTCCACAGTGGTGGCAGCAGGTACCTCGACAAAAGCATGCTTGCCCCGCTTTATGGCCGCAACCGACATGGGAACGTGATCCGCCCAAGGGGTGGCGATGATGACGATGTCGATATCGTCCCGATCGAGCATCTTTAGGTAGTCGGTGGGAGAATCGCAGTAAACAGTGGGTTTGCCCTTTCCGAGCTTTTGGACGGCGGCAACGCTTCGTTCGGCACTGGGAATGTGAGGGTCGCAGATCGCCTTCACCTCAACGCCGTCGATGATGGCCATTTGACGAACGTGCCCGGACCCTCGCGCGCCAACACCGATAAAGCCCACGCGAACGCGGTCCATTTTGGGTGCCACCAACCCCGCCGCGCTCTTTTGGTCGGCTTTCCTTTGGGGCGTCTTTGCCTCGGAAACGGTCGAAGCAACCGCTCCGGCTCCCATGAGAGTTGCGCTTCCCGCCACTTGCAGGAATTTTCGGCGATCCATGGTGCCTTTATCCATAGCGCCTTCAGTGTCGGGTGAGGAATCTTTCATCCCCTCATTTCAGCCGAAGAACAGGCTAAGTGTCAAGGAGGCGCAAGTGCGGCGAGCCCGAAACCCGGGGGATAGTCGGTGGTGAATTTCCCAGAAAAGGGAAACAATGGGTGGTCCGCGGAGGGAGTGGTGGGCCCAGCTAGACTCGAACTAGCGACCTCACCCTTATCAGGGGTGTGCTCTAACCAACTGAGCTATGAGCCCGCGAACAACGTTTTTGGGTGGACCCC
>CAZAVC010000330.1:0-3206 GCA_964488265.1 uncultured Fimbriimonas sp. | reverse complement strand
CGTCGAAACTCAGGGTCTCACAAAAAGCTACTTCACCACTCAGAAGCAACCTGGGTTTGGCGGAGCGGTGAAAGCGCTGCTCAAGCCAGATAAGAAAGAGGTTCAGGCAGTGAAGGGGATCGACCTAAAGATCGAGCCCGGTGAGGTCATTGGATTCCTAGGACCTAACGGGGCCGGGAAAACCACCACCCTTAAGATGCTCAGTGGCATTCTTCATCCTACGGGCGGGTGGTGCAAGGTGCTTGGCTACACTCCCACGGAGAGGAAGCCCGAACTGCTGCGTCAACTCTCACTTGTCATGGGAAATAAGCAGCAACTATGGTGGGACCTCCCTGCCTGGGACAGCTTTGTCGTCTTTCGAGAGTTGTACGAAGTTCCCGAAGCGGACTTCAAGAAGCGGGTGGAGTACCTCATCGAGGCTCTCGACCTGAAGGACAAGGTCCACACGCAGGTTCGCCGACTCTCTCTGGGTGAGCGGATGAAGTGCGAACTGGTCGCTGCGCTGCTTTATCGACCCCAAATCGTTTTTCTCGACGAGCCCACCCTTGGCCTCGACGTTATCAGCCAGCAACGCATTCGAGAGTTCCTACGCGAGGCTCATGCGCAAGACAACTGCACGATTTTGCTCACCAGCCACTACATGCAGGACGTTCAAGAGCTTTGCAAGCGAACGATCGTGATCGACAAGGGCACCGTGGTTTACGACGGGACGCTCGAGGCGCTCTCCAGGAAGTTTTCCGATTCTCGGACGATTGTTCTAACCTTTAGCCGCGAGGTCGAACGGGCCGACGCGGAGGGATTCGGCGAGATCGAAGCTTTCGAAGGGACATCCGTCCGAATTCAGGTTGAGAAAGACCGGACGCCGCAGGTGATGGCGGGGCTCCTCCAAAAGCTTCCTGTTCATGACGTCTCGGTTGAGGAAGTCTCAGTTGAAGAAGTCATTCGGCGCCTCTTTGCCGAAAACGCAAAATGAAGGCGGTACTTCGTAAAGAAAGTTTCACTTCGGTGATCCTTTAGAACCTCTAATGCATCTAACCTATCAAGAAGGGCATTTTTGCGCCTTCGGCCGGGAGAGAGAGGATGTACGTTGCTATCGGAGTAATTGCCGCGCTTGCCGTTTTGGGGGCGATCGTTTACCTGGTCGTTCAAAAGGGAAAGCCTTCGAAAAGAGAGCAGTACTGCTCTTCCATGGGCTGGCGATACGAAGCCCTAGCTGATGGCAAGTTTCGAATTCATGGCATGGAGCATGGCGTTCGTTGGACCCTGGAAGCGAAAGATTCGCCCGAATACGTTTTGGGAATCGCCGAGTTTTCCTTTGCTCACCCCGGATTCAAAGGGACGCTTCAAGCCGCTCTCAAGTCATATTTCGAAAAGCGTCGTCCGCCAGTCACCGACCCACTTGCGGCGCAGAATGAACTCGACGTCTTCTCATTGGCTCCCTTTGGGGTGGATGGTGGATACGTGGCAATGGGAGATCGAAAACTCGCCGAGTTCTCCATTCACCACGCCCCCTTCGACGACTTCGGGCCAAAAGCAACCGTGCTCAACATCGGCCTCGGGAAGCTCTCCCTCGTCTTTGCTGACTACACGCCCGGTCAAACCTGGGATGACCTCGAAACTTTGATTCAGCAGGGCATTCCGCTTGTTGACAAGGCGGCGGGCAAAATCGCTGCGAAGAAGGAAGCCAAAGTAACCGGCTAAACCGACACCGGAACTGCTTCCGAGCCGTCTAGACTCTCACCAATGAAAATAGTCCATCGATTTTTCGGAGTGACTCTCGCGCTTGTAGGTTTAGCCGCCGTGGGCAGCGCCTCACAAGTGAGCGATCAAGGTGAGCACGCCGTTCGCCAACTCATTAAGAGCAAGACCAAGTGGGATTACGTGTTCTACACCGCCGTGCGGGAGACAGGGTTTGGGCGAGACGTCCGTATCTCTGGTGAAGGTGTTGCCACCGACAAAGAAGGATGGCGCGGACTCCCCTTCCGATTTTCCATCCAAGTTTCGCGAGACGAGTACTCGGTTCGCAATGCAGACGTTGACTTCGCGAACGGCTTCCGAATCGACTCGTCGGACAACTGGGTGGACACCTCCTTCTGGGACGGTCGAGACGTAAAAATCGACGGACCTAACTGGTACGACACGATGCGCTCGGGAGCGATTTCAGTCCGAGGCACCGCGAAAGGATCTGCGCCCGTGAAGGTGATGGTCTACAACAAAGACGACCGACGTGTGGAGTCCGTGACCGCTCGACCAAATCCTGCCGGTCGATGGGTGGTCTCTAACCTTCGACTCCAAAACGGAACCTACCGAATGGTTGCAACCCGTGGCGGATGGTCTGAGGGTGACGAAGTACGATTTGTCGTTGGCCGCTCTAACCGAGGCTGGGGTGACACCAAGTTCAACTGGTCTGGCGCGGGTGCTTCGGGATGGGGGAACGGATTCGGAGGCTCGGGTGGATCTGGGGACGGTGATTTCGGTGGTTCAGGTGGCTCAGGTGGAAACCTTGGCGGCGGTGTCGGGCCGGGTCTCAGCATCGACAAGCCACGCGATCGGCAAAAGATTGATGGCCCCCGCTTCACGGCGGAAGGGAAGTCGAGGTCTGAGTTCGTTGAACTGGTCTTGATGAAGAACGGCAAGGAATGGACCAAGTCCCGCGTCAAAGTCGAGCGAGGCAAGTGGAAATGGTCCACCCGGCTCGGAAACGGTCCGTACGAGCTAGAGATCCTCGATGGCCGGAATCGGCGAACGGTTAGATTTGTTATGGATTAACGCTTTCCACCCATCGGAAAGACCCCGGTTCCTCCTTTCAAAGAACCGGGGTCTCTTGTTTTAAGATCGTCGAATTTCCACGTCGCCGACTCCTTCTAAGATCCGCAGCGAATCTAAGAGCGGAGGGATCGTCGAAGTTCTTATCCCTGTGACTGAGAACTCCCACTCGGTGAGGGTGCCTTGCTTCGCGGTTGATACCCCGACGAGAGTGGACTGCCCTTGATGGCTCGCCACCGCACGCGCAACGGATCCCGAGTCGAAAAGAAGGCCCGTTCGCACCGTTACGCGATGAGTGAAATCTTCCTTTGCGGTGTCTTTGTGGCCCCCGAAAAGCATCGCCGCCAAGAAGGCAGAGGGGATCAGCACCAGAGGCACGTTCAGATACCCCGAACCGATGGACATACCTACTGCAACGGCAAGGACCACGAAGGCGGTAA
>CAZAVC010000329.1:0-3230 GCA_964488265.1 uncultured Fimbriimonas sp. | reverse complement strand
CGGCGAGTTTCTTCGGCGATGGATCCCTGAACTGGCAGGGGTGAGCGCCACATGGATTCACACTCCTTGGCTCATGCCCGATGAGCTTCAGGCATCGAGCGGGATTCGGGTCGGTCGGGATTATCCGGCTCCGGTGGTGGACCATTTGGCGGCGGTCGCGGAGGCGAAGCGGAAGATCGCGGCGCATCGGGCGTCGCGAGCCGACTATTGGTCGGAAGTCCGAGGGGTCACGGAGAAGCACGGCTCCCGTCGGAGACCCCTGGAGCGACCGAAGCCACCTAAGGGGACGAGGTCGGCGAGCAAGAAACCCACCGACCAGCCGTCTTTGGACTTCTAGACGAAGATACACTATTGCATTACCTTCAAACTGGGCGAGGTCGCAACTACAGATCAATGCAAACTATTGCCAAAACGTCCATGCTACAATAGTGACCAACTCTAGACAGTCTTTTCTCGGCTAACTCATGAATCTCAATTTGGCAATCAACAATAGATTCGGATCACTCTTAGAGCGTGAATTGTACTTCTTCGTATCGGATAACGGTTACGGCGACCATCGACTGTGGAAGGTACTTGAGATCGCACGTTGTGGAAACAGCTACCGACCGATTCGCATTGACTTAGCTCTCGATTATTTTGCGAACTATCTCAGTCAATTCTTCACTAACTCTGAGATGTTCGTTATTCTCCAGGACACATCAGTGTTTGACGACTGGCTTGAAGAACTTCAGGAGGAACTTGGGGTCGACCCAATGTCCGAGTTTCCTACACCTGAACATGCTTGCGAAATCATGAAGATCTTCGATGCGGATTGTCGAAACCTTTTTTGTTCTTACATTGTCGAAGTGTGCCCGTCCGTATTCGAAGATCTTACCAATCATCCTACGAGCAAATCGGAAATTTTAAGCTCCCAGGCCTTCGCAAACATTCCTTCCAAATTCAAGGACACCCTCGTATCAGTTATCAACTCACCTACTGGTGACGATTTCATCAAGGTCATCTCTTCGCGCGAAAGCCTTGACGCCTCTCATCTTCTTTCCCTAGTGATCGATAGCATTGCTTGGGTAATTTATGAAGAGCTTTTCTTGGAAACAAATTACGAAGACCCTTTAGATCACGGGGAAGAAGAAGAAATTGCAGTTCAGAATGAATTGCTTTCCGCTCTGGTTGATTTTCGTGCGAGCTTGATTTCAGAGTTAGGGTGGATTGACAATTCAGAATGGTTGCTGGATGACAGTGACTTGGATTAAGTCGCCGCTTTATTGATTAGCGCTTCCGCCTCATCCGCGATGGACAAAGCGTCCAGACCGCATTCGGCTCGCAGAATCCCTTGCGCGCCGTGCTCCACAAAGGCATCCGGCAGGGCTTTGAGCCGCAGTTTGGCTGCGTATTCCGGCATCGCCATCAGCACCTGCTGACCAAAACCGCCCACGGGAGCGTTTTCTTCCAGCACAAAGGTGATCGGGTGCGAGGCGACAACTGTCTTGATCGTCTCAACGTCGATCGGCTTAGCGAAGCGAGCGTTCACCACCGTTGCGTTGATTCCCTTTTCAGCAAGGTGCTCGGCGGCGTCCCAAGCCGCGCCGACCATCGACCCGATTGCCACAAACGCCACATCCGCTCCCTGCCGAAGGATCTCGGCTTTTCCGAGTTCAATCGGCGTTCGCCGTTCCGGTACTCGACCCTCGTCGGTGCCCCGGGGATAGCGGACCACGGTAGGACCGGCATCGTAACCCGCCATAAACGCCATCATCTCCTGCAGTTCGGTGGTATCGCGTGGTGCCATAACGACCAACCCCGGGATAAGACCCAAATACGAAAGGTCGAACGCTCCGTGGTGGGTGGGACCGTCGTCGCCGACTAATCCCGCGCGATCCAAGCAGAAGCGAACGGGCAGACGTTGAAGGGCGACGTCATGAAGCACTTGGTCGAAGGCCCGCTGCAGGAAGGTGGAGTAGATGGCGCAGAACGGCTTGAGTCCGGCGGCGGACATCCCCGCGGCAAGCGTCACCGCGTGCTGCTCGGCAATGCCCGTGTCGTAGTAGCGATCCGGAAACTTCTTGGCGAACCCAGTGAGTCCGGTGCCGTCCGGCATGGCGGCGGTGATCGCCACTACCTTCGGGTCTGCCTCGGCGAGGTCGTTTATCGCCGATCCGAACGCTTGGGTGTAGGTTTGCGGACCTGCAACCTTCACCATTTCGCACCTGTCCAGGTCGAACGGAACAACGCCATGCCACTTGGTGGCATCCGATTCCGCGACTTCGTAACCCTTGCCCTTTACGGTGAGGGCGTGAACGAAGACGGGTCGTTTGAGGTCTCGAACGTTGCGGAAGACCTCCAGCATGGTCTCCAGATCGTGACCATCCAACGGGCCGATGTACTCGAAGCCCATTTCCTCAAAAATGGTGCCCGTCTCTTCGGGGGCTAAGTAGTGAGTGATTCCGTGCCGAAGACCCGCGGCGACACGGGTGATTGGGTCGGGCATCTTCTCTGCAAGAGACTTCGCGCGGTAGGCGATGTCTTGCAGTTGCGGTCTGGAGCGGAGCTTGGCGAGATAGTTGTGCAGCGCGCCGACGTTGGGAGCAATCGACATCCGGTTGTCGTTGAGCACCACCGTGAGCTGAGTGTCTAGCTCTCCAGCGTGGTTGAGGGCCTCCCAACTCATGCCGCTCACAATAGAGGCGTCTCCGGCAACAGCGGCGACTCGGTAAGTCTCTTGCATGCGGTCTCGAGCAAGGGCAAAACCTAACGCGGCGGAAACAGCGGTTCCGGCATGACCCGCTCCGAAGGCGTCGAGTTCATGTTCGTCTCGCGAGAGGAATCCACGGAGTCCGTGATGCTTCCGCAGGGTGTCGAACCGATTCAGTCGCCCGGTAAGGAGCTTGTGCGGATACGCCTGGTGCCCTGTGTCCCAAACCACTTTATCGGGGGGAAGCGAGTAGGCGGCGTACATCGCCACGGTTAGCTCCACGGTGCCAAGGTTCGAGCTGAAATGCCCGCCCGTTTGGCTCACTTTCTCTAAGATGGCTCGGCGGACCTCTGTCGCCACCTCTTTGAGTTGCTTGACGTCCAGTTTGTGCAGGTCGCTTGGTTGAGCGATGCCTTCCAGCAGGGGGAACTCCCGTTGCGGATGAGCGGCGTTGGAATTTGGCTCCATGTGGGACTTGCCTTACTCGGGGCCAGGGTGAAAAGAATCAGGAAGGTGAAGAAGATCGCCACCTGCGCGCTTG
>CAZAVC010000328.1:0-3239 GCA_964488265.1 uncultured Fimbriimonas sp. | reverse complement strand
CCGAGATCGCGAGTCGGGCTCGCTTCAGCTTTTTCCGAACGGAAAACTCTTTGCGGAAGAGGGGAGCGGGATCGTCTTTGTAGAAGTCGGCATCGGTTTTGGGAGCCGATTTCCCGTCGTTGATCCACTGCCCTTTCCAGTCTTCGGGTTGCATCGGACCCATCTCCCAGCGACTCGGGCGGCTCCATTCCGACTTCCCGTTCGAGTCCCACGTTCTCACTTTCCAGTAACAAACGTCGCCTGCTTTGAGCGCTGTGCCTTGGTAAGGGATGTTGTTCTGCTTTCGACTTTCCACCCGACCGCTATCCCAAAGGTCGCCTTGGTTTTCTGCAAGGGCCTTGGAGGATCGTGCCACCAAGACTTGATAGGCGGTTTGCGTAATGTCGTAGGCGTCTTTAGGCGCTTCCAGCATCCAGCTCAGCCGTGGGTTCGGGACATCAATTCCAAGCGGCTCGGATTGAGACTCGCAACGAAGCTCGACGGCAAACATTCCTCTTTTTCCTGCCTGATGGTTCGGGGAGTGGTTGAGACCTGCCTTCGGGGAGGGAAGAGCGTTCCAAAGAACTCCACTCAGAAGGATCGCCGCACAGACCGAAACGGGCATGATGGCAGTCTAGCGGAAAGGTTCTTACTCGCCTACTTCATTCGGGCAGACAAGCTTGCCTTTTAATGTAGGATAGGGTCATGAATAAGGAATCGGTTCGAGGAAAATGGGCGTTGGTTACCGGAGCCAGCCGGGGCATAGGAAAACAGGTGAGTTTGGCTCTGGCGGACCTGGGGTGCAACCTCATTCTTCACAGTCGAGATTCCGCTCACACCGTCGCTCTGGCGGAGGAAATTCGAGCCAAAGGCGTTCTGGTAGAGACCATCTCCGCTGAGCTATCCGATTCGAAGCAGGTGGACACGATGGTCGCTACCCTTCTGGCAGGCGATCACCCGGTCGATATAGTTTACAACAACGCCGCGATCATGACCCCTTGGCGATCGGAGTGGACGACGGTTCCGGTGGAAGATCTGCGACTGAGCTTCGAAGTCAATGTGAACTCGCTGATTCGCATTTGCCACGCCTTCCTGCCCGGCATGATCGAGCGTGGCTGGGGTCGAGTGGTGAACGTTACCTCTGGTATTGCCGAACAGCCGGAACTGATCGCCTATGCCATTTCCAAGGCGGCGGTCGATAAGTTTGTGCTGGATACGGCTCCGAAGCTGACGGGGACGGGCGTGACCATGAATCTGCTCGATCCGGGTTGGCTCCGAACCGACCTCGGCGGTCCGAACGCTCCCGGCGCGGTGGAGTCGGTGATTCCGGGTGCGCTGGTGCCTTGTCTGGAAGACGACGGGGTGTCGGGCAAGCTTTACCGGGCTCAGGATTACGCGGGCTCTGAGATTTAGAGAAGGATTCCATATCTCAAATGGCCGACCATCGGATTGACCCTCTACTGCAATCGCGGGTTCCTGCAATTGTGTACGAGGTCGGCAGAGCCATCCGGAAAGGTGATTCTCCTTCTGCCCTATTGGACGAGGTTGTCGTGCTCACCCGGTCCACACCCCTGGTCAACCTCTCGCGATGGGAGGACCTGATCCGGTACGCGCTCTACGGAGGAACTTGGTCAGTGAGCCATAGAGCGTTTCCTTCATTGTTTGTAAACCCTTTTAAGCCAAAGACCGCAACTTGTTGGCTAGATATCTGCTCCGGGGATGGATATCGACGCGAAGCGGCCGCCCGAGAATTCCAGAGTTCTCAGCTCAATCCCCTGGTTTTGTCTCTTCTCTTCAGGCGTCTCAACGACCACGTGCCGCAAGTTCGGTCGGCGGCGGTTACGCAATTGCACCAACTTTTGCCCCAGTGCGAACCGGAGGTTGTGAGCGAAGCACTGGTTCCGCTGTTATTGCGGTGGCACACATGGAGCCGGGTTTCTTCCGCCGAAGAGTCGGTTATCCTCGAGGCGATCTCATTACCTCCGGTCTTCGACTCTCTCAAGCAGATGATTATTGAGTCCCCGGTGGGACCGATGGCCTTATTGCTCACCCAAGTCGGGCGGATCGATGCAATTGATGCCGAACTGTTCAACATCGCGCGCTCAGCGATTCAACCCTCGGTGCGGCTAAGGGCTTATCGAGCGATCGTGGAAGGTCGAATGACTTGGAACGGTCAGCCTAGTTGGTTACCCAGACCCAACTCTCCGGGACAAGTTGTTTGGGGCTTTGCGCAGAAGTCGCGAGAATTGACCATTTCCCACGACGTCGCCGAGGTGCTGTCGGCAATGGTTCGAGACAAAGCGGCGATGGTTCGGGCTGTGGCTGGCGACTTCGTGGTGATGCATCGAGTAGCCCTTGGCAAAACGGCAAAGGAACTCGCTGAAGTTCTGGCAGCCGATCGGGCTTCTCGTGTTGTGGAGCGGGGTCGGTATCTACTGGACACTTATTTCGCAACCTTGAACCTTCGACAAGACGAAGCCTGAGAGCGCTCGATTCTCGAATACGTGCTGTATGATCCAACTATGCTTTTCGGATCTGCTCTATTGGTCCTTGGCCTCGCAACCACCATCCCCCAAAATCCCCAGGGGATCACGCTGGGCCCCGACGATAAGAAGGCTTTTCCCGATGCGCCCGCAGGCTTCGATCAACCTCGTGACGTTCCGAAGGGCGAAGTCAAAACCGTCGAGTACGACTCGAAGTCGGTTGGCACGCGCCGAAAGCTGGTGATCTACACCCCGCCCGCGTTCGACCCGAACAAGAAGTATCCGGTGCTCTATCTGCTACACGGGATCGGTGGGACGGAGCGGGAGTGGCTGGATAACGGCGCCCCAAACGTCATTCTGGACAACCTTTACGCGGAAGGAAAGCTCGCGCCGATGATTGTGGTGATGCCGAACGGTCGGGCAAGAGCCAACGACCGGGCAGAGGGCAACGTCTTCGAGAGTGCACCTGCCTTCGGCGAGTTCGATAAGGACCTGCTGGGAAGCGTCATTCCTTACGTTGAGGCGAACTATCCGGTGGTGGCGAATCGAGAGAATCGTGCGCTGGCGGGTCTTTCGATGGGCGGAGGACAGTCGCTCAACTTCGGCCTGGGCAACATCGATACGTTCGCCTACGTGGGCGGATTTTCGTCCGCCCCAAACACTTTCCCTCCGGCACAACTTCTCCCCGACCCTGAGAAAGCCAAGCAACTCAAAGTGCTGTTCGTGAGCTGCGGCGATCAGGATGGCCTGATGCGCATCAGCCAAAGGACACACGGG
>CAZAVC010000327.1:0-3255 GCA_964488265.1 uncultured Fimbriimonas sp. | reverse complement strand
CACCGAATACGCCACGATGGATGGAACTGCGTATCGCTTGGCGGCGTTCAGCATCCACATTTGGCCGGGGCAGCGGTTCCAGTCGTACTTCCCACGAGATACTTCAAACGTCTCAACGGTTCGCAACGGATTGCTGATCGACTCGTTATTGAGTCCACCGCCGATGTTGAAACGCCAGCAAGAGAGTCCCGCTCCTTTCTGGGGATCAAACAGGAGTTGCGCAACTTTCTCCCTCTCTTCGGTGGGCCAGTGAATCAGGGGCTCTACGGTCCAAGAGTCGGATGCGCCAAAGTTCTCAATTACTTGGCGGGGTCGATCGGGAAGGATCTTAACCGATAGGGGAGATTGAGGCGCAATCACAGATCCAACAACACCTGTTAGTAGAAAAGATAGAATCATTGAAAAAGAAAGGGGTTCTCAGACACCTGAGAACCCCTTGGTAGGGTCGCTTACTTTTGACCGCGAGTGCGTTCCATTTCCATGGACTTCTCGCGCTCTTGAGCGATTTGGTCAGGACTCAGCTTGCTATAGTCCGGCAGATTTGTGGCGGTGGGTTCCGGTGTAGCCGAACCCTTCCAAACGACAACTAACACGATGACCGCGATGATGATCGCGCCAATTGCTCCGGCAACTTTCAGTCCTTGTTTCTCCATTCGTTTCGCTGTCCTTAGTAGCTAGGCTGCCAAGCTCGACCCCAGAATCGGGTCACATCGTTGTCCAAGTCGTCCGCCGTTCCACGGTTGCCATCCGGACCCCAGTTGCGTGGTCGGCATTGGCTCCAGATCTGGCCCTCGGAAGTGTTGTCTTGGATGTATCGTTGGCGAGGAACCTTCTTGGCGTGACCGTCTCCGAACGCGGTGATGATGCCGTCCGCGTGATACTTCAAGGCCGCCTTAGGAATGGAGTTGAACCGTTGCGACCACCACCAATCGGTGCGAGTATCGGATAGGAACGAGCACGAGGCTTCGTCTGCCCAGAACCAGTGCTGCGAGTTTTGACCTGCACCGTTTTGAACTTCTCCGAACGTGAACGCAATACGCGCCGAGAGGTGCTCCATAGAAGTCATGGATCGGTTTTGGTTCCAGTTGTAAAGATCGTTCGCGTAGTTCTCGCGGTTGATCGTCATTTGCGTTTGCCAACCCCACCATGCCGTGCCGGTGTTGTTCCAAGGCTGAGCGGGGAACGGAGTGGGCTTCACAGACTGACCTGGATCGTAGTACATATCCACCGACTTAACGTACGGGTGAATAAGAATCGACCAGGCGATCCAAGGGTTCTGAGTCTGCTCGTGCGGAACGATGATATCGTCGTTATCCGTGGCGTACATCACCAGTGCCGTTCCGACGTTCTTCACGTTAGAAAGCGCGGCGGTGTCCTTTGCAGCGCGCTTTGCCTGAGCAAAGACGGGGAATAGGATGGCGGCAAGAATTGCGATGATTGCAATGACGACGAGAAGTTCAATAAGCGTGAAGGCTTTGCGGTTTGTTACGGGATGAAACATCGTTGTGCTCCCAAATGAGTGAATGAATCAAGGCATTGGCCAAGAGCGAACAGGCGCCGGGCCGAGGGTCGAGCCAGCCACCAGTTGCGCTTCGATGACCTTTTGGGTTCGAGGCCTGCTGGAATTCTGGACGAGGTCGTCGAGAGTTGCCACGGTCGTCGCGGCAAGTTGAGATAAATCAATTCGAACGGAAGCGGCTTGATGAGCGGTGGAACTTGGCCAATGAATGCCGTCGAAGCCCACCACAGAAAGTTGCCCGGGGACATCGATTCGCAGTTTTTCAGCCGCTTCCAGCAGTTGGTAGGCAAGGTAATCGCGCCAGCAAAAAACGGCAGTGGCTCCCGTTTGCTTCAAAATTTCCGGCAAGCTCTTTTCAAGAGCTTGAGCGTTCGGCTCCACAACTGCAGATGGGAGAAGGTCGATGCCAAATTCGGCCAGCGATTCCCTTAGACACTTCACGCGTGCCTCGGCATCGTGGACTTGCGGACCTTCTTCAACAAAGCAGACAATCCGCTTATGGCCGTTTTTGTAGAGGGATTCAGCGACAGCTCGCATTCCGCCCACCGTGTCTTCGCGGACCGATCCAAGGACGCCTTGCGGGTCGTTGGAGTTGATCAGCACAACCGGCATTCGGCTGGTGCGGAGATAGGGCAAAAGCGGATCATCCTCGAACGGGGCAAAGACGATTACGCCGTCTGCTCGCCCCCCGTTCAGAAAGCGATAGGTCTCTTGGGCAGACTTGTGGAACGCGCAGTGCACGAGCATATCGAAGCCCCGATCCCGCGCGGCGATCTCCAAGGATGCCATTAGTCGATCCATGTAAAGGTCGCCAATGGTGCGGCTCCGGAAAGCGTTGAAGAACGAAAGAACGTTCGTGCGGCCGCTCTGCATTCCTTTCACCAAGAGATTCGGCGTATAGTCCAGTTCAGCGGCGGCGGCAATCACCCGGTCGCGGGTCAATTCGGATATTCGGAGCGTTGTTCCCTTTCCGTTCAGCACAAATGAAGCGGTAGAGAGGGAAACACCCGCTCTATTCGCCACCTCTGCCAGCGTGATCCGTTTCGTTCCGTTCTTGGTAAGCACTTGAGAACCTGCTCAAATACTATAGCGGCAGTTTAGAGCAGACAAGGGGTTTCCTAAAATATTTGAGCAAATCCTGTACAGCATTGCCAGGAATCACCAGAGAGCGGGCTTAGGTTCGTGCCTTCTTGACGGTTCGATAGACGTACGCCAGCACTTCGGCAACCCCTTGGAAGAGGTCCCGGGGCACGTAATCGCCGATCTCGCACTGGGCGTAGAGGGCTCGGGCAAGGGGTCGATTCTCGATAATCGGAACCTTCGCTTCGGTCGCCAGTTTTCGAATGTGGAGTGCCATTTGGTCCACACCCTTGGCGACAACAACCGGAGCCACGTTCTTACTAGAATCGTAAGTGATGGCAACGGCGTAGTGGGTCGGGTTGGTGATGATGACATCGGCAGTCTTCACCGCTTGGGCGGTGCGCTTTTTGCTCATCTCGCGTCTTCGGCGATCCTGCGCCATCTTGAGCTCGGGAGAGGTCTCGGCGTCTTTCATCTCCTGCTTCACCTCTTCCTTGGTCATTTTCAGTTGAGAATCAACCTGCTTTCGTTGGAAGAAGTAGTCGATAGCGGCGATGACCAACCAGGCGACTCCGATTCTGAGAAGAATCGTCTTTGCGATCTCCCCTATCAGGGCAAGCGAACCGAGGGGCGTAAGGCTCCAAAGCATCCCCAAT
>CAZAVC010000326.1:0-3257 GCA_964488265.1 uncultured Fimbriimonas sp. | reverse complement strand
GTGAAGCGAATCGGTGTGCTGACCAGCGGAGGGGACGCTCCGGGAATGAATGCGGCGGTACGAGCCGTTGTTCGAACGGCAGTTCACCGAAACGTTGAGATCGTCGGCTTCTATCACGGTTGGGAAGGCGTCATCCAGAACGAGTTCAAGGAGATGACGTCCAAAACGGTTGGCGGCATCATCGATCGCGGCGGCACTATCCTTCGTTCCGCCCGGAGCGCTCGTTTCAGAGAGAAGGCGGGTCGCGAGGAAGCTATGGCCAACCTCCGCAAGAATGAGATCGAAGGGCTTGTTGTCATCGGCGGAGATGGATCGCTCACGGGGGCACTGAAGCTTCAGGAAGAGTTTGACTACCCGGTAATGGGGGTCCCTGGCTCCATTGATAACGACATCAGCGGCACGGATTACTCGATCGGGTTCGATACGGCTGTCAACACTGCGGTCGATGGAATCGACCGTTTGCGCGATACCGCTTATTCTCATGATCGGGTTTTCGTCGTGGAAGTGATGGGACGTCGCAATGGGTTCATTGCCGTCGAATGTGCCCTCGCAGGTGGTGCCGAGGCAGTCTTGATCCCCGAAGTTCCCTACTCACTCCTCGACATCTGTGATTCGCTCAAAGCCGCTGCCGAACTCGGCAAGCGCAGTTCAATCATCGTCGTCGCAGAAGGGGCCGCTCGGGCAAGCGACGTTAAGACGTTCATTGAGAAGAACACCGGATTCGACACGCGATACACCGTCTTAGGTCACTTGCAACGCGGAGGATCGCCCACGATGTTTGATCGAGTCCTTGCCCTCCGACTCGGTTCTCAGGCCACCAACCGTCTCATCAGCGGCTTTCGAGGAGAGATGGCAGGGGTAGACGGTGGAAAACTGGTCAGTCACCCGCTCACCTACGTTTTAAGCACCGAACGGCAAATTGACCCGAGCAAACTCGTTCTCGTTGAGCAAATGGCGTAGCCTAAAGTCACCATGATTCTCAGCGTGACTCCGAACCCATCCATCGATCACGCACTGTTCGTGGAATCGCTCCAGATCGGCGACACAAACCGGGTGGTTCGCGTGGAGCGGGATGCGGGTGGAAAGGGCATTAACCTTTCAAGAGTCGCCGCCGAGTTGGGGGCAAAGACGATCGCCACCGGGTTTTTGGCAGGCGCAGCCGGATCGTACGTGCGATCGGTTCTGGAGGTCCAGCGAGTTCTACACGACTTCGTCGAAGTGCCTGGAGAAACGCGAACCAACTTCAGCGTTGAAGACAATTCCAAATCGGCCCCCACGACGTTTAACGAGAAGGGCCCGACCGTCACCCCCGCCGATGTGGATCGACTGGTCGCAAAAGTTGAGACCCTTTCTAGGGCTTCGGCGTGGGTGTGTATTGGGGGTTCACTACCTCCCGGGGCGCCCGTTGATCTCTATGCGCAACTGCTCAAGGTGGCAAAGGCAGGCGGAGCCAAAGTGCTTATCGATGGAGATGGGCCTCACCAGGAACTTGGTCTTCAAGCTGGTCCTGACCTCATCAAGCCCAACCATGAGGAGGCCGGAAGACTTCTAGGACGCGAGATCGATACCGACGATCAGGCGGTTGACGCCGCCAAGGAACTGGCCGACCTTCTGGGCGGAGAAGATCGGATTGTGGTCATCAGTCGCGGCAAAAAAGGAGCGGTTCTGGCACAGGGAGACCACCTATTGATCGGGGAATCTCCCGAGGTCGAAGTGAAAAGCACCATCGGGAGCGGGGATTCTATGCTTGGGGCCATGCTATGGGCGATCCGGTCTGGCAAGAGCATCGAAGAAGCCCTTCAGTGGGGACTGGCTGCGGGCGCGGCTACGGCAACGACAAACGGATCAGAAATCGGTCGCCGAGCGGTGATCGAAGAGCTTTTCCCGCAAGCAAAGGTCTATCGCGCTTGAAGATAGCTCTCGAAAGCGTCCAACCCACGAATCCACTTCTCCCAGCTCTTCGATGCCTGAATGCGGTGCTTGAGAAGCGTGGCGTGGTTCGGCGATCGATAATCAAAAGTCGCCTGCAATCGCACGCGTTCCGTCGAGTCCAAATAGGGTCGCCGACCAAGTAGCGTCTCGACAATTTCCGCCCCGACCAGAAGCCGCCAGATGTTCTGACTGGGATACGACTTTGCCACCTGACGCTTGAACACCCGTTCTTTAGCGGTGAGGGTCAGAATCTGCTCGCCCCGAGTCTCACTGAATCGGTTGAACTGCTGATATCGACGGTAATAGGAGAAGTAAAACGGAATCTCAACGAGGGGTTTCCCAAAAGCCGCATAAGCTAATCGGTGGGTGGCGTCGTGATCGAGGTGCCCTTGCTCAAAGGCTCCCGCATAAACCCTCACCGGCTGAACCTGGTCGACCATCTCCTGGAAGGAGGGGAATAACTTGGCCATCTCAAGGCAGACATCACCGTCGGTTCCATCATGAAAGAACGTGTGTTCGGCTGACAAACCAACCTCTGCGGCGAAGGCCAAAGCTTCTCGCTTACGAATCGGAGTGTGATGCGTCCACGATAGAAACGTGGGTACCCCCGCCTCTACCATTCGCTTGATGGTCACGCAAATGCTGATCTCATCGTCTGGATGAGTCATACAGAACAGAACCGGCCCATTGGGAGGCGTGAACAGTTCCGGGATGTTGGTGCCGTGGTTCACTTGGGAGGTGCTCCCTCCAGACCTAAGGAGCGAATCGCTTTTGTCGAAGAACGCCCTTCCAGCAGGGGAAGAATTATCACCTCGCCTCCGTAACCAAGCACGATTTTGGCTTCGGGAAGGTCCTCCACCCGGTAGTCGCCGCCCTTCACGTGAACGTCTGGTTTCAGCCGACTGATCAACGCTTCGGGGGTGTCTTCTTCGAACGGAATCGCCAGGGCGACGCAGCGGAGAGCTTCGAGCACGGTAAGGCGATCTTCGAGAGGGTGAATCGGTCGGTTCGGACCCTTGTTCAGCCTTCGCACACTCTCATCCGAGTTCAGTCCCACAACAAGCAGGTCCCCTAGTTCAGAAGCTTGCTGCAGGTAGGTCACATGACCCGCGTGCAGGATATCAAACACGCCATTGGTGAATACCACTCGCTTCCCATGCCTCACGTTGCTCAGTTCGGCAAAGCGTGTTTCGATGGCTTCTTGAATAGAAAAACTCATTGAATGGCTTCCCACAGCCTGGTGAAAACAACTTCCGGAACGATGTTCGCCAGGGAATCGGGGTCGTAAAGGGTACGCCCAATCTGACCGTAAGGGCAAGATCTTT
>CAZAVC010000325.1:0-3257 GCA_964488265.1 uncultured Fimbriimonas sp. | reverse complement strand
GTCATTGCTGTAGGCACCAACCATGACCGACAAATCCGCAGGGGCTGGAGTGATCCCTGCCACGTCGCTAAAGCTCGCCGAGGCGACCATTGAGAACGTGTCCACGACAGGTGGGGCAACCACTGTGTCGGTGCCACTGCCTCCGCATCCAATCATCGCGAGTCCAACTGGGAGCGCGATCGTGCAGAACTTTTGAAGAGTGTTTCTTGGGCGAATCGCGCACGCATTCTTTGCCGACGCCATTCGTTCAGGGGAGACCCGATCCTTGGATCTCAATGCATTAGAGTTGTCCATTTCCGTTCCGTGACCTCCTGCGGTCACAGATGGAGAGTACAAACGCGGTTCTCAAACGTCGGTGATCGGAATCACCAAGATTGATCGAAGGTCACAATCCCGTTTGGATTGCCGGGAAACTCCGGGCATTCCCGGCCTAGAAGTTATCGAGTTGCCAGTGGTGGGCTCCGGGCGCCGCAAAGATTGCCCTCACTTGTTCGTCACTCAAACGAAAGGGGAGAGATCGGGCCATTGACCAAGGCTCCTCTTGCTCGGCGATTTCTGCAGTAACAATATCGATTGCTTTAGTCCAGGGTTCGTCAAACGGCAAATCAAAGACCACTTCCCGTTCACCCAAGACCTGTGCGACGGCTTGTAGAACAGAGATGTGATCGCCGCCCGTTTCTAAAACCCTCGCCCCGTCGCCCTCCACTTCAAGAACGGCGTATCCGCATGGCTCACCCGATTGGGAAGCCAAGATCACCTGTCGGTTTTGGTGGATGCTTCCCTGACCCAGTCGGGGTCGAATCGCTTCCTTCCAGTAAAGGTCGGTGCGAACGTGAGTTAGGGGCCGATTGAGGTTATCCGCTTCCCACCACTGCTTCAGAAGGGTTAGAGACAAGTCTTTCTCTTCGTCGGTGAGGACCTTCGCTTCGACGGAAACTGATTCGGTCGGCAAAAGACGCCCCTTACGAGTTCGCAAGGGAGCATCGAACCAACCGTAACGTCGATAGTGGTGGTGAGTGCCTGTGAACAAGTGAGACCAGGCGCACTGCTCCTCTGCCATGACCTCAAGCGCACGCTCCAGAAGCTTGCCACTAAGTCCCTGCTTCCTGGCTCGCTCAAGAGTCGCAACACTCCCAAGAGCAGCAACTTTTACGGGCTCGCCGTTTACATCCCGCACTTGACGCATGAAGAGATCGACCGCGCTAACGATCCTCCCCTCATCGTCGAGAGCCACACCGCAATGAGTCCACTTGCGATCGGTGGTGCCTCGGTGCAGAGAGTCGAACAGCCACTGCCCGACTCCAAAGACCGATTCCCAGAGCAGAAGAGCTTCTTTCCACTGCTCTGGTTCAATCGCCCGAATCTCATGCGCCATTCGGGTGAGGCTACCTATCAGGCTCGCTTTTTGCGTCGGATCAGACCAACCATCGCAATCGAAAGAGCGCCAATCGTAGCGGGCTCTGGTACGGGCTGGTGAAACGCGACGATCGAGTTCACCTTGAAGTCCCCGCTCTCTTCGCTCTGGAAACTGAAATCGATGTAGTCGATCCTACTCGGGTCAAAACCTGCATCCAGAGCGACGACATCGCTCGGTAACAACTCGATGATTCTCTCGCCGCCGGGCTCGATATTCTTGAGGAACCTCATGGTCGACGCCGTACCGTCAAAGGAGGTCACGCGGGATGAAATCCATAGCGGTTTTTCGTTTCCGCCCATGCGAATTTGAAAGGCGTTGTTGTCGCCAAAATCGTAGTCCGTGTTTGCGGAGTATTGGACCACGTTCGGAGCGGAGAACCCGGTCGAGAAGTAAACCACCCACGCGTGGGGGACCGCGCCAAGTTCTGGAGAACCCCAAAGCCCACTGTCTACACGCACGGTGCTCTGCGCGGAGTTGTCCTCCATTTGTAGAGAGGACACGAATCGAGTGCCACCAAGCACTGCGGCCGCTTCTCTGCCGGCTTCTCCACTGCCATAGGTAGATGTGTAAGGTCCCTGAGTGTTGGAGAACGTATCGATGACGAGAGCCGAGGCTGGAGAGCTAAGCGATGCCACAGCGAAGGTAAGTGCAAACCACTTCATAATCGGATTATACATTTTTTCCGATTATTTGTAAGACAAACGAATACGATCTGAGGCGAACGTCCCACCAACCGAAAACGCCGGGAAGGCGGAGAACCTTCAAACCGATGCAACGCTCCGGCAGAAAGTGGGCTACGATGCAGTCATGCGTAATGCTTTTGTTTTGCTTTTGGGGATACTCGGCTCGCAGGCGATCGCCGCACCCTTCGTGCGGGTTGCTAACTCTAACTTGACCATTGAGTTGGTGAACGTGCCCACCAATTCGGGCCTTCCCATCATCAACCTATCGTTCCCCACGAACAGCCTTGCTCTCGCACCTTCAGGTTCGCTTTATGCCGCCGATCCCGCAGGCAATTTGTGGGATGTCGCTGTGGTACCGATTCCCGCCGGGTCCATCGGTAAGGCCGATATCGGCGATCTCGACTGGTCAGGTTCGGGCATGTGGGGCTTCAGCAACGCCACCGGCGAGCTTTTCTTCTTCGATACGGGTTCGAGCACGGTCACTTACAACCAAGCTCTCAGTCTCCCTTCGGGCTTAAGTGTTTCTGGCGTAGCCCACCAAGACTCAACGGGCGACACGTATCTGAGCGCGTTTGACGCGGGATACAACACGCTCCTCTTCAAGAATCCCGCCAGTTCGGCAGCGCTGAACCTTGTGGGAACCATGAGTCACACCGACTCTGGGAGTTACGTGGCAGACATTGAGTTCAATGCCGCCGGGACTCTTCACGGTGTGACCTGGTTCCACCGCCATTTCCTCACGATCAACCCGATTACGGCAGCAACCTCAACAATCAGCGTTGGCCCTCATCGCGATTCCACCGCCTTTGCGTTGAACCCTGTTCCAGAGCCCACCTCCGCATTGGCATGGGGACCCGGATTTCTGGCGATAAGGCGCCGCTCAAGCCTACGAAAGGCGCGCTTCTAGCGCATCAATATCCTCGATACAACCTTTCCAGGGTCCGCCGGATAAATGTTGGACGAGGCCCCATTGCCGAATGAAATCGGGCAGCATGGGGTCTCTTTCCAGATCTGTCCGGCTTGATCTTTCGGCAAGGAGGCGATCACCGTCTTGAGGGGTTCCTGCGACTCCGTTTTCGCCGACCAAGTTGATCGATCCCTCAAGGGTTCGAGTGTTCACTACGATCTCGATCATGTCCCCGTCCTTGAGTTTGCCG
>CAZAVC010000324.1:0-3283 GCA_964488265.1 uncultured Fimbriimonas sp. | reverse complement strand
TGAGGCCTTTGCGAGTGTGAAGGTCGGCCTGTAGAACTCTGTAGGTGTTGGTCTCGGTGTTTTTGAGAACTCGTTAGAATCCAACTTTCGGGAGATAGCATGATTGTTGCCCCCGAACCCATGTTTAAGCGTCTCATCCAGGCGCTGGAGACGACCGACCTGATCAACGTTTACGGTCGAGTTTCCAAGGTTGTGGGCCTTGTCATCGAGTCGGACGGACCCAATTGCCGCATCGGCGATCTTTGCTTTATCGAGTCGGTGAACTCGTCGGACATTACCAGCCGAGTGGCCGCCGAAGTTGTCGGATTCAAGGGCGAGAAAACCCTTCTTATGCCTCTTGGCGACCTGGAAGGCGTACGCGCAGGCGACCTCGTGAAGTCTTCAGGCGGCTGCATGAAGGTTCCTGTTTCCAACCGAATGCTCGGTCGAGTACTCGACGGATTGGGCAACCCGATGGACGGCAAAGGCGCTATCGAAGCTGATTTCTACGCCCCTATTCAAGCCAGTCCCCCCGGGGCTCTCGAGCGACAAATGATCTCTCGTCCCCTTGAGACCGGAGTCCGAGCGATTGACGGTTTGCTTACTCTGGGTGAGGGTCAGCGGATGGGTATCTTCGCGGGTTCGGGTGTTGGAAAAAGCACTCTGCTCGGTATGATCGCCCGAAACTGCACCGCCGAGGTGAACGTGATCTGCCTGGTGGGAGAACGGGGGCGTGAAGTTCGCGAGTTCATTGAGAACGACCTCGGTCCGGAAGGTTTGGCTCGAAGCGTGATTGTCTGCGCCACGGGCGAACAGCCTGCTCTGGTTCGTATCAAGGCTGCTCTCACCGCCACTGCGATTGCGGAAGGTTTTCGCGACCAAGGCAAGTCGGTACTGCTGATGATGGACTCGGTCACCCGATTCGCGATGGCACAACGAGAGGTCGGCTTGGCTATCGGCGAGCCGCCCAGCACCAAGGGTTACACCCCCAGCGTTTTTGCTCTTCTTCCCCGCCTGATGGAGCGTGCGGGCATGGGTCCGCGGGGTGCGATCACCGCGCTCTACACGGTTTTGGTCGATGGCGACGACACCAACGAACCTATCGCCGACGCCGCCCGATCTATTCTGGACGGTCACGTGGTACTCAACCGCCGCCTGACTTCGAAGGGGCACTACCCTCCCATCGACGTTCAGCAGAGCCTTAGTCGGACCATGCCGTTTGTGGTGGACGGTGAGCAAATGGCCTCTGCCAACCGCTTCCGTGAGCTCATGGCGGCTTATTCGGATGTGGAGGACCTCGTGTCGATCGGGGCGTATAAGCAGGGATCGAACGAAACCAGCGACCTCGCGATCAAGCTTCGAGACCCGATGAACATGTTCCTTCGACAAGCCAAAGACGAGGGCACTCCGCTCGACATCACCCAGATGGCTCTCCGAGAAATCGCGTCGGTGTGAGGTTAGCTCCGTGCGATCACCGACGCGAGGTAAATCAACGTCCAGATCAACACCGCATCGGGAATCAGCCACAGCCAAACACCCCGCCGTTCGATCTTGAACTTCCCTTCTTTGATAGCAAGCACGATCAACGCACCACCAACAATCGCCTGCAACAGAAACGGACCCCAAAACTCAACCAAGAGCCCGTTCGCGTCGGTCAGCCAATCTCTAAGCAGGTGAACAGGTTGCCCCCGCTTCCATCTTTCGACTTCTCCAAGCGTTCGCCAGATGATCCAACTTCGATGGACCACATGCAATACGATTGCCGCTTGACGCCCTCGTCCTCGCCACGGCGCAAGGTAAACAAACGGCGCCATCAGCAGATAGAACGCAAACGTCGTGATCGCTGCGGATGCGTCTGATGAGTCGAACATGATCGCACTTCTTGCTACTTCTAGCGGAGTCTGACTCTCTTGCCTCCAGTAGGTTGTTCTGCACTGCTCGGCCCCTGGAAATGTGCGAGTAGGAAATGGCGAGGCCCCCCCAACGTTCGCGAAGATGTACTCCTCGGTCTCGTTCGTCAATCGACCGGTTTGGAAAACTCTCGGTGAGACTAATGGAATTCTCTATCCCTAGTTTGAGAGAGAGAGGATTCCCTTGGAAAGGCAGGGCATCCATTCACTTTCTTACGATCAGTCAGGAGGTCTTCTTTCGCCGCTTTAACATCATGGCTAGGCCCAGGGCGATAGCTGTTACAGAGGTCGGCTCGGGCACGGGACTGAAAATTAGCCTAGTAGTAGCTCCTGAACTAGCGTTTCGACCGATAAATCCCGAAACACCAAAGGAATACGAATTGGAATACACCGACAGCCGATATCGACCCGGATCGAGCACATAGCTGATGTCTATACTCTCAACAGACGTTGCAGACCCTGTTGATTGAACTGTTTCCTCCTTAATTAATTCCTTAAGAACCGTATTCGTTTGAAGGTTTGTGAGTCTGTTGCCAGCGAATGACCTCACAGTTTGCCCATTTGAGTCTCCCGTGATCTCGTAGAAATTTCCGATTCCGGAAATCTGCCTAACAAGCACCGACTTGTTAATCTCAATATCTAAGCTTACACTTGCAATTCCTGATATTTGATGGAGAGATTGATTGCCCATATCTTTGAACGCTCTAGAATCAGTACCAACTTCAAGGTAGCTTAGCGCGTTTTGATATTCTACAGCGGTCACTATAGATCTAGCCCGCCAAGATCCGGCCACATAGCCGGTCGTACCAGGCCCAAACTGTCCGGATGTACTCACAACACCGGGAATCGGAGCGCGCTGTTGCCGTGGACCTACAGTTGGGTAGTTGGTCATCGACGCGTATTCCAAAATGGAGCTGACGGATGTTGACCCTAGTAGTACCTGAGCTTCTGAACTCAGAGGAATGAGAATAATTGCTCCCGCAAGCAAAACACGATTCAATGGTTGCAAATGAACCCCTTTCACGATCTCAGATTTTATGGTAGCGATCTTCATGAAATCTACAATTACGCCCTCTTAAGTAGCAATTCCTGTATGTTCAGGCAAGAAAAGAGTCGGTAAGTTTTCCCTGACGGTTCGTTGAGAGCCAATACCTGAGACCCGGAGAGCTGCTGAATTTCCCTCGCACCGATCCAGAACCTGGCAATCGAGTATTCGTAAGTCGATCGATCGATGTACCTTACAGATGAAGGTCACTGGGCAGCCCTACTTTGAACAACCAAAGAATGCTTGCCATCGGGCAGTCATCGAGGTTCGCAAATTTGCCCCTCTTCACTTTATTCAATTGTAAGTCGAGGTTATGACCTGAATCGCCTATCTGGAACGCCAACGCCCT
>CAZAVC010000323.1:0-3287 GCA_964488265.1 uncultured Fimbriimonas sp. | reverse complement strand
GTCTCGATCGGTGACGGGCAAAAGCGTGGTCCCGGAGTTGAGCATCATATGCAATGCATCCGAAACTTCGGTATCGGCGCGGGCGGTTCGGGGGTCCTTCGAACCGTAAACATGGGCGGGATCTTTGGCAATGGCGGTGAGGCTGCCCTTCATCGTCACCGCACGGGCAACATCGCCTTCCGTGATCACCGCAATGGGCTCGTGATCCGAATTAACAACCACGAGAGCGGGAAACTGATAGATATCCATTTTGTCCACGGCATCGCGTATGGTGCTGTCTTCGTACAACACCGGAATATGAGCGTGGACAACCTCGCGCAGAGTCACAGGCGGAAGTATACGCCCGCCTATACTCTTAAGAGGATCAGTTGAAAATGAAGTACGACGTGGGCATTATCGGTGGAACGGGCATTGGCTCGCGGCTTCTTGAGATTGCAGGAAAGTCGGTTCATATCCCCACCTCGTACGGCATGGTTCGCGCCCGAGAACTGGATCACGAAGGACATCGACTGCTTCTTCTCAGTCGACACAGCGCCGGGCACAAGGTTCCGCCGCACCATGTGAACTATCGAGGCATTGCTGAGGCCGTGAAACGCGTGGGAGTGAAGGGCGTTCTCGCCAGTGCTGCAGTGGGTTGCCTTCGAAAAGAGTGGGAGATCGGCACGTTTGTCGCCTGCTCAGACATGATCGATCTCACCTTCCGAAATCTCACCATGTTCGACGCGAACGTCAAGCACACGGATATGACGACTCCCTTTGATCCGCTCTGCCGCAAGGCGATCCTGGATGCGGCCGCCGAAAAAAATCTGCCTATCCAACCCAAGGGTTGTTACCTAGCATGGAACGGTCCTCGGTACGAATCCCCGGCAGAGATCGGAGTGGTGATGAAGCTCGGCGGGGACGTGGTTGGCATGACCGCAACCTCGGAAAGCGTGCTCATGCGCGAATCGGGTGTGCCGTACGGATGTTTGGCGGTGGTCACCAATCTTGCCGCCGGACTCTCTGAAACCCTACTGAATCACCAGGAAGTGGAGGATGTGATGAACGTGCGTGGCGAACAAGCGGTACAAATTCTTCTCTCAGCGGCGAGTAAACTCGCCTCTGGTTAGGAATTTGCGGTTATGACGCTGACCAAGCGGTCTTTTGCCACCATATTGGCTCTCACCCGAGGAATCGGTGGGAAGACCGTGTCGCGCATTGTCGCACGAAACGAACTTCTAGGGATCCGCCCGGACGAGTTCTTGCAGCTTTCTCCGGAGGCCCTGAAAGAGGAGTACTCGTTGAAAGCGGCTCAAGCCACCGCGATCCTGAAAGCCAAAACCGAGCTCCACCTGTTCCAAGACATGGAAGCGAAGCTGAACGCTCGCGGCGTGGGTCTGATTCTCGCGACCGATTCGCACTATCCCACCTTGATCGAGGAATTCGACCCCGAAGCACCGGGGGCATTGTTCGTCTACGGCAATACATCGCTCTTGGAAGGCACCAACAAGTTTTGTGTGCTCTCAAGTCGAAACGCTCGACCCGCTGAACTGGATCGAATAGAACGGACCGTGGAGCAGTCGGTTTTAGAAGGCCAGATTCTGGTTTCTGGGCACGATCGACAGGAGTATCAGCGCGCTGCCGTGGTCCCCTTGAGATGGGGCGTCCCGAGGATCCTTTGCCTAGATCGTGGGTTTGAAGACGTTCTTGGCGCGGATTATAGGAACGAGCCGTTCCGCGCGGCTCGCTTATGGCGCTACGAATTCGACCCCAACACCGATCTCGTGATCTCTCCCTTCCGACCGGATGCGCCTTTTCGAGCCGATTTCAACAAGCGCCGAGACAAGTTGGTGGCGAGCCTTTCTCATCGTCTGGATTTTGTGAAGGTGGAAGAGGGAGGCGGGATGGCAAGGCTGGTGGCAATGGGTCTGGCCGCCGGACGGCAAGTGAGAATCGCCGACACCATTCTTGGGTATCGGCGACTTTTAGAGCAAGGCGCCGTGTTGCTGCCCTAGTGGGCAGCGATCAATTGCGGGGGCGAGTGGTTCGCCGCTCGATGCGCTTCTCGAAGTTTTCGCCTTTGACGATTCGGTTCACGTAGATCGCGGGAGTGTGAATCTGATCCGCATCCAGAGTGCCGACCGGGACAAGTTCTTCCACCTCGGCGATGCAAACTTTTCCGGCGGTCGCCATCATGGGGTTGAAGTTGCGAGCCGTCTTTCGATAGATGAGATTGCCCGACTCATCGCCTTTCCAAGCTTTGACAATCGAGAGGTCGGCGACAAGGCCCGTCTCCATCACGTACATCTCGCCGTTGAAGTCGCGAGTCTCCTTCCCTTCCGCAACCAAAGTCCCGTAGCCGGTTTTGGTGTAGAAAGCGGGAATTCCGGCCCCTCCGGCTCGAATGCGCTCGGCGAGGGTGCCTTGAGGGTTGAACTCCAATTCGAGTTCGCCGCTCAAAAACTGCCGCTCGAACTCGGCGTTCTCTCCAACGTAGCTGCTCACCATCTTTTTGATCTGGCGGGTTTGGAGCAGGATGCCTAAACCAAAATCGTCGACGCCGCAGTTGTTGGAGATGACGGTGATGTCTTTCACGCCCGAGTCACGAAGGGCAAGAATGAGGTGCTCCGGAATGCCGCAAAGTCCGAACCCGCCGGACATGATTGTCATTCCATCGAAGAGCAGGCCGCTGAGGGCCTCGGTTGCGCTTGCGTACACCTTGTTCATCGTTGACACCAGGCTAGATCGAGAAAGAATTCCTCGTTCCTACACCTTTAGTTTGGCAGAGGATTTCGTTTGGGAGGAATCTGTCGGGCCATTAAAAAGAGGCGCCGCATCAATGCGAGCGCCCCTAAACGAATGATTCCACTGTAAGGAACCGGATTCTTACGTTTCCGGCTACACAGGGTTAGTCGAACAGGGCGGAAAAGATGTTCCGCGATTTTCTAAAAATGTTAAGAAAATTTACGAGGCAGGTTCAAGCCGACCCGACTTCGTTGAGAAGCGCCTCTATTTTGAAGGTGAGTTCGCTGTTGGTGGCAATTCGGTCCACCCCGGCTTGCCTGCCTAGCTCCAGTAGCGGCTTTTCTTTATGGCCCGCATGGGCGATGACTTTGGCACCCAAGGCTTGAATCTGCGGTGCGAGTTCGGCACCGGGAAGAGTGGTGGAACCAAGGTTCACGATGGCGACCTGCGCGCCCGGTTCGGTCGGAAGCGCGGTGCATATTTCCGCTTCGTGCCCAAGTGCCTGGATCGACTTCACCAACCGGGAAGACCAGATGAGGTTGTCTTCAAAAACCCAAACTTGC
>CAZAVC010000322.1:0-3300 GCA_964488265.1 uncultured Fimbriimonas sp. | reverse complement strand
GGTTTTGTTAAGAGCGATTGTTCGCTCTCTCGGCCGGATTCGATAGTTGCCGATCATTTTAGCCATACTGGATTGGAAGTCGGAGGTCTTAGGACTCTCGATTAGAAAGGAACATGCGAGTAGTTGTAACGGGTGGCGCGGGGTTTTTAGGTTCTCACTTATCGGACCTTCTTTTGAGTAAGGGGCACGAGGTTGTTATTGTTGACAACGTTATCACCGGGGCGTGGAAGAACGTAGCGCACCTGGAGGGACGCAAAGATGTGGTCAAGATCGACCACGACGTCTCGCTGCCGTTCGACGTCGATGGCCCGGTGGACTTTGTGGCTCACTTTGCCAGCCCGGCCAGTCCAGTTGACTTTCAAAAGATTCCGTTCGATGTGATGCGCGTGAGCTCGCACGGAACGGAAAATTCTCTTGACCTTGCCGAGCGTAAGGGTGCCAAGTTCATTGTTGCCAGCACAAGCGAAGTGTACGGAGACCCGGAGGTGCACCCGCAGCCGGAATCGTACTGGGGCAACGTGAATCCCAATGGAGTTCGAGCCGTCTACGACGAAGCAAAGCGCTTTGCGGAAGCCATGACGATGGCCTATCACCGGTTCAAGGGGATCGACACGAAGATCATTCGGTTCTTTAACACCTACGGACCGCGCATGCGCCTGGACGACGGTCGCGTGGTACCAAACTTTGTGAACCAAGCCCTCCGCGGCGAACCCATCACGGTTTACGGAGATGGATCGCAGACAAGATCGTTTGGCTTTTACGCAGACATTCTCGACTGCGTCTATCGCCTGATGATGTCGGACCTTCACGATCCGGTGAATATCGGTACGCAGGAAGAGCGAACGATCTTGGAATTTGCGAAGGCGGTTGTCGCGGCGACAGGTTCCAGCAGCGAGATTGTGTTTATGCCTGCAACGGCCGACGATCCCAAGCAGCGACGCCCAGATACGACTCGGGCGCGGACTCTGCTTGGTTGGGAACCGACCACTTCCTTGGACGAAGGTCTCAAGCACACGATCGAGTACTTCAAGAATCTTGCATAGGTGCAGATAGATTCTCGAAATGTGGGACTTTGGCAAGAATTGTGCTGGCCTTATTGTCAACACTCAATTCTCCCGTGCGGAACACTCGACGTGCTTGACACGAGAAGCGTTCAACACGGGAGAAGATTAAAAGCCTGACAGTATGCGTGCGTACAGGGGTTATCATCCTAGTACAAACCGGGGAATTCTTTCGCGAAGGAAAGCGTTGGAATCGTTTGGCTGATGTTAAGGCGGCAATAGAAACCGTCGGGTGAAGAGGAGAGAGATTGACAATGGATGCTACGGCAGCAACAGACAAGGACGGGCTGATTGAAAGTCCAGTGCAGAATCCACCCCAAAAAGGGGGAAGCGTTCTGGACGACGTCTTGGGTTACGCCCAAGACGCAGTGAAATTTTTACGGTCGGTGAATTACAAGGCGATCGTATCGCACTGGGCCTTCCTACCAACGTTTTTGATGGTGATCGGATTAGCCGCCGGTTACCGGGAGATGCTTAAGCTTCTTCCCAAGATTTGGCTGAACGACGACTACTACTCGCACGGATTCTTGGTCCCGGTCATCATCGGCGTCATCCTCTATCGACGGCGGGAAGACTTGAAGGCTTTGCCCAAAAAGAGTGGTTTCGGATCGCCTCTCTCCAGCCTCGTGGCGGTTATTGGTGGCGGTCTCATCCTTGCACTCGTGGCGGGTTATCTCATCATCGCCTACCGTAAGTTCGATGCCTTAGGCATTTGGATTTGGATGGCGACAATGCTGGTGCTGGCATATCCTTTAGGTCAGGGACTGATGAAGCTGGTATCTGCCGCGGAAAAGGCGGACGATTCGGCCCTTGCCAACTTTCTTGGAAAGCCGCTTGTTGCCGTTTTCCTCCTGGCGTTCTTAGCCGTCACCTTTGTCGGCGTCACCGGTCAATTCTGGGTGATCGCCTCGGTCACCTTCATCCTTTCTCTCCTGGTTGGAGTCTGGTCGATTCTCGGCGTTCGCTGGTTGCTGGCAATGGCCCTTCCGGTGGGATATCTTGTCTTCGCCCTTCCGGTTTGGCAATCGGTGATCGATCAAAACACGAACCCGCTGCAGCTAATGTCCACCGACGTTGCCTATGCGCTGCTCAAGGCCGTTGGATTTGAGGCTCGCAAGCCTGACTCCACAACGATCATCCTTAACAACTTCACTTTAGACGTGGGTGTTCCCTGTAGCGGCATGAAGCTCATGCTGGCCGTAACGGCGTTCACCGCTCTGTTCACCATGATCGGAGGGCTCAAACTCTGGGCGAACCAGCTGATGTTCGCCATCGCTCTTCCGTTCTGCTTGTTTATCAACGGTCTCCGAATCATGCTCATCGGCGTGGTCGGCGATCTCTACGGATCCGAAGCTGGGCACCAGTTTCACGATTACAGTGGCTACTTGACGCTCATTCTGTGCTTCTATCTACTGTTCAAATTCGCGAGGGTATTAGGTTGGAAAGATTGAGATTTCGCCTGTGGGTAACCGCAGGTCTGTTCATCGTCATTGGCGGAATGCTTGCTTTTGCGGGTCGACCGCAACAGGTCAAGCGTGAAGAGACTTGGATTGCCAAGCAGCTTCCGGAGAAAGTGGGACCCTTCCAAATGGTCCCTAATGCGGAGCGAGAATTCGAGTACTGCACCTACCGGATGAACGAGTCCACGTATAAGACTCTTCAGCCGTGGGGAATCGTGGCGCGCGTATTCACGAAGGGAGACGAGTCTTACGACGTGGTTGTCATTGGCAGCAACGCCAAGGAATCGTTCCACGATCCGAAAGTGTGCTTTGGCGCGCAGGGTTGGGTTCTTGGTCCGGAGCGAGTGGAGTACATCGACACCAAGTCGCGTGGTCAAGTACCGGTTTCCGTTGTAGAAATGACCAACCAAGGCAAGAAAACGCTTGCGGTCTACTTCTACAAAACGGTGAGTGCAGGCTTCACCGCCAGCAGCCAGACCCTTCGCTGGGACATGCTCAAGCACAAGCTGGTGAATATGGGCAAAGATGATGAAGGTGCCTTCCTTCGAATCATCCCGACTCACGACAACCCCGATCTCGGGAAGCTAAAGCAGTTCATCGGCGACTGGCTTGACGAAGCCAACACGACCAGCAACGGTTACTACTAAGTAGGGTTCCCGTTCCTAAAAGTGCAACGGACAATCCCCTGCATCCTCTTTCGGATGCAGGGGATTCCTTATTTCTCGACCTCAGAGGAGGTGAAGATGATCTCCATCGAGACCTCCCGACCGTTCACCGAG
>CAZAVC010000321.1:0-3314 GCA_964488265.1 uncultured Fimbriimonas sp. | reverse complement strand
CGAGCCCGTGTCACCCGCCAGATGACCGTTCGCTAAAGAGAGCAGCGACACCAACTGTCGAACCGAGGTTTTTCCTAGAAGGTTGATGGCCGGACACTCGCAATGATCCAGCACTTCTTGCGCCGCATCCTGATCTGCCTTCGCCTTTCCGCCAATGAGGACCGACTGTACGCCGTTCTCATGCAGCAGGTCGATGACCTTGGCAAAAGAGGGCGCGGGCCAACGTTTGGTCACCCAGCCTGCTCCGGCGTTCATCACCACAAAAGGACCAGAAACCCCAACCTCGGCGAGCAATGTTTGAACAATCTCGGTGTCTTCCTCCTTGGGAGAAAGTCGAAAGCCGGGCGATTCGGGCGGCTCGCCACCAAGTTTTTGAATCGCTGCCCGGGCGACATCCACGTATTGATCGACCACGTGAACCGAACTTGGGTCGGGAAGGACGGGAGTTGAGAAAAGGGAAGCACCCTCTCGCTGCCAGTGATAACCGAGCTTAAGTTCCGATTTCGCGGCGCGAACAACCAAGGCGCTTTTGAGGAGTCCTTGAAGATCTAACGCGGCGTCGAACGGCTCGCCAAAGTCGGGAATCGAGCCTTTCTTGTGGCTCGGCTTCAGGGGAAGAACGGTATCGACTGCATCGCAGCACTCTACAATTCCCGCAAACCGTGGATCGACCGCCCACGTGATGTGCGACTCCGGAAAAACCTGCCTCAAAGCCACCGCCGCTGGGAGACTGCAAACCGTGTCTCCCAGGGCAGATAGTCGGCTAATAAGAAACTTCATGGCGGAAACGCTCCGTCATTCTATCCCCTTCAACCAGAGTGGTCCGAAAAGGGTCAACCGATGAGAGGCTTTAGACGGGCATATAGCTCTTCGGGATTTTGAGAGCCGATGAGCATCGACTTGCCATCCTTGAGCTGGAGTTTCACACCTCGATTGCCGCGTGCGTTCAGGCACGTCACCGGAATACCTCGGATCCCCCACCCGCCGTACTCTCGAATCGGGTTGTAAATGACCACCTCGGCAGATTCGATCGTCTCAAATGGGAAGCTTCGCCGATAGAGCGTGAGCAACCCAAACCGAACTCTGAGTGCTTCCCCATCGATGACGGTTGTCATGGGACCCATCGCCGTCCAAATCAACCCCATCAAGAGGGCCACAAAAACGGCAACGAAAGCCTCTTTAATTTCCCTGGAGGATATCAAAATGGCGATGGGCATGATCAGTCCCATTCCGAGCACCAGGAGGTCTACCCAAAGATCGTATCGCTGAACTTCTCGATACTTCTCCATGCGAACAATTACGCTTTGGTAGACGATCCAGGTTGCGCGAGGAGTCCGCGCCGCCTGGCCTCACGCCAACGATCGTGCATCCAAAGATATTGTTCGGGAGCAATCCGAATCATCTGCTCAATCGCAGCATTTACCCTGGCCATGACCTGCTCCGGAGTTTCTCCATCGACGGCCATGATCGGTTCCAGAAGATGAATTTCGTACTGACCAACTCCAACACGAACGCAACAAGAAGGCAAGAGCGGCGCCTTTGTCCTTAGATGCAAAACCGCCGGACCCAGCACGGTTCCAGCAGGTTGTCCGAAGAAGGGAATGATTGCCTCTTTGGAGTTCTGATCGGGAAGGATGCCGATGAGTTCGCCTTCTTTGAGCAGTCGCAACAGGTCTCGGATGCTTCGACCGCGCGCCAGCATCTTCATTCCGTGATGGCTTCTGATCGCATCGACCTTCACTTGGACGCCAGAGTCGTTAGCCTCTCTGGCAACGCTAGTGATGCTGCGACCCATGATAATGGCCCAGTGACTAAAGCGTTCCCAGTTCCCTAAGTGTGCGGTTACGCCGAGCGTGCCCAAGGATCGGTTCTCATCCTTCAGGAACTCGTCCAGCCCATGCACTCGAACCACCGAATTCCGCATCTCTTCTTCCGTGCGAAGCGGTGACCGGAGGAAGTCGGCCATAACCCTTCCGAAGTGTTTGTAATGTTCCAGGACAACTTCATGGCGCTTTTCATCGGTCCATTCCGGGAAAGCGATCTTAAGATTGTTGAAGGCGACTTGCCGCCGTTTGCCTGCAAGTCTGTAGAAGAGAAGACCTGCCTTCTCACCCCTTCGCTCGTTAAGAGCAATATCCTTCACCCGGAAGTATCGAACGAGAAGGTCAAAAAGAGGCACGCTGAGCGCGTTGACAATCCGTGTTTTCGTGCGCTTCTTAAAGTTGCGCCGTTCGGTTGCGGAACCACTCTTTGAACTCATCTTGCGGCTGAATGGTCGCACTGCGAACCACTCTTCCTATTGTGACAGTTTCTGATCCATCAACAATCACCCGCCCATCAAGAACATCGGCCCGCTTCCGCAACTTCACCCAATCTTTTGTGGTCACGAGAACGGGATAACCGGGATCGATCTGCCGAAAGAGAGAGGCGTCTTGAAGGGAGTGATGATCGCCGAGGGCGGTAAGCGAGGCGACTTCGATCCCCATTGATTCCACGGTTTGAACAAAACTCTGGGGGCGACCAATACCGCAAAGGAGGTGAGCCTTCGGGGGCCTTGCCAGAAGTCCGACCAGTTCTGGCTCGCTGTAGTCGATCGCGAATCTCTCGTCTGGAAGCATGATCGCCGCTCGGCTCGCGTTGGAACGGGGCTCGCGGTAGGGTCCCGCGGGAAGGCACCGGGGGTTCTTTGGTGACCGCTCGTCCACCAAAATTCCCATGTGAATCTTCACTGGTAGGTGTTGAAAGCCATCGTCCATGAGCAAGATTCCGTCCGGATCGTTCTCGTGGGCGATCTGTGCCGCAAGGGGTCTTCTCCGTCCGATGACCATGGGAAGATCGGGCAGAGCGTCCCGAATGAGGGCAGGCTCGTCGCCAAAGGTAAACGGATCGAGAGGGCCCTCCGGGGCTAGTCTGGCCGCTTCTGCGCTCGGAGAACCGTATCCGCTACAACCCAAAGTGACCCGGTAGCCGAATTCAGTGAGCAACTTTGCCAAGTAAACCGTCACCGGGGTTTTCCCCATGCCACCGACGGTCAGGTTCCCCACACAGATCACGCGGGGATGGGCTTCCTTAGATTGCTTAATCCCGGTTCGATAAAGGCCCAAATAGCCTTGCCATCCGGCAGCGTACAACCAAGACGCCGGAGTGAGGGCGGCTCTCATGACTGCCGAAGAGGCGGTGTCTCCGTACCAAATCTCTTCTGCCGTCATGAATCCAATAGTGACACTCGCGACCTACCCGCGTGTCGAAGTTTCTGATCATAATGCCACCTATGGCGACGCTTTTCACCCGAATCATCAATCGGGAGATCCCGG
>CAZAVC010000320.1:0-3318 GCA_964488265.1 uncultured Fimbriimonas sp. | reverse complement strand
GCCATTCCTAAATTGTACGGCAGATTGCCGGATTCCTTCGCAAGAATTTTTAACCAAATGAATCTATTCATTGACTGAAACGCCTGCACCGACCGAACATCTTAACAAGGGTCTTCATAGTCGAACTCCCGTAACTTCTGTGAAAAACCGACTCCTCCTTTCGCTGGCTTTCTTAGCCCTCGCTTGCCTCTCTGTTGCCCAGGGAGCGTTCATCAACGAGATGCGGCTCACGGGCGTTAAAAAGGGCAAGTTCGCGCTCTGTATCGGAGTCAGCGACTACACCTCGCTTGGCAAACTCACCTATGCCGCCGGGGATGCGGAAGCGGTCGCCGAAAAACTCATTTCTGGTCTGGACTTTGACCCCAAAAAGGTGAAACTCCTGTCAGACCGAAAAGACCCGTTGGAAACGGGGCCGGGGATTCCAGGGCTCGAAAAGCGCCCCCCAACCATCGAAGAGGTCAACAAGCAGCTCGATTTACTCCTTAAGGATCCCGGGCTCAGCAAAGGAGACCTGTTCGTTTTCTACTTCAGTGGTCACGGGATCGCCACGCCCAAGGGCGATTTCCTCTGCCCGGCCGACGCGACCCTTGCCACCGTCGAAAAGGTCGGACTGCCCGTTCGAAACATCATCGAGAGGTTCGCAAAAGCCGGGCTCAAGAACGTGCTCATCATCGCCGACGCTTGCCGTTCTGGAACGGGAAGCAAGTTCGGTAACGAGCTAAAGACACTGGGAGATAGGACCAATCTGGCGGTCATGCTCGGCTGCGCGCCGGGAGGCAGGTCTTACGAGTATCAAACCCTCGGGAAGGGTGTCTTCACCCACTTTCTGGTCCGATCCCTGGACGAGAAAGAGAACTACGACACCACCAGCGGCTTGCTTCTGGGTTCCGTGGTGGGGCGTAAAGTCGCCGGGCGAGTTTCGGCTTACACCGAGCGGGATTACGGTGCAGACAAGCAGTCGCCGGATGTGTGGTCCAAGAAGTCGACCGACGTGGTCATCGATCTTCGACCAACCGAATCGCTGTTGCTGACCGCGTTCGAAGCAACACTCCTCCAGCAAGACCAGTTCGATCTTGAGAAGTTCAAAAAGTCGCTGGGGGAGAGCGTCTCCAACGAGGACGTCCTGCGAAATCTCCTCGGCCTATTTGGCATTTTCATCCACGGTCAGGACCTGCACGAGATGGCGATCAAGGTCTTCCGAACGCTTGACTCCCTCGGCGCACTCGGCCCCCGAGAGCTGCTCGCCTACGCTTCAAGCGCCAATTCCCTGGGTCAGGTCGATCTGTGCGATCAACTTTGCAACCGCCTGATTAAGAACTACCCCTCCGACGTTTCTTCGGCATGGGCGGTGATTCTCGATCCGCGCGAGAGCCGAACGTACCAGGAGCGCATCAGAGCGGCGGAGAGGATTTACGAAGTCGAAAAATCGGTCTCCGCCGCCCAAAACATTCTTTATATTCGCCGCTTTGGACAGGAAACGAGCGACGAGCAGATGGTGGAAGCGTGTCGACGATTCGAGAACGATTTTGGTCCCACCGGTCGCGCGGGTTACTACTTTAAAGGCTATCGACTCTTTTACGAGGGCAAAGGCGAGGAGGCCACCGACGCGGTTGTTGCCGGAATGAAGGTGTTCGAGAGCAAAGTCTCATCGCTGGAACAGCCTCCTTACAACGACTTTCTGCGTCAGTTTTACGAAATTCTGGTGCGCTACGGCAAAAGAGACCAGCGCATCCGAATTGCCCAAATCGGTGCCACCAAGACCAACCAAAAAGTGTTCTGGCAAGGAATTTTGGACCTAGAGCAGAACGGAGAATCGGCCGCCGACGCTCCTGTTCAGGCAATGATCGACTCTGCCACTACCGCCGATCAATTGCTCAGCGCAGTGGAAAAGGCCGGACAAGACGCCCCGAAATTTCTTGAAGAGGTGAAGAAGAAGGTCAAAGATAAGTTCTCCGGAACCTGGCGCGGGCTCGTGGCTCAATGGATTTGCGAGCAAGACAACAAGTTCACTTTCCCCTTCCCCTTTGGACCGGAAATTGAGAAATACGCCCCGAGCGATCGGCAGTTCAAAGCTCAGGCGTATCGCTCCATCTATCGCGTTCTTCGTCGCGCGGAAATCAATGGGAAGATCGGTGAAAGTCGGTACCAAAAGATCACCGGGGCAATGCTCGGCGATCTGATCAACGAGATCGACACCAATCGCGAAGATCCGGACGTGTGGCGAGTCGTCAACCTGCTCGCCCGGGCTTCACGAAGGTTCGGCCTCGCTGCACTGGTCGCGGCAGACCGCGTGGTTCCGCTCATTTTGAGCGGAAAGGCATCCGCCGAGCTTTCGCGCGAAGTCTTCGACCTGATCAACGACTATGGCGACTGGAACCTCGCGGGTCAAATCTACGCCAAGCTCCCGAACACGGACGAGAGTCGAGAAGCTGGGCTCGGGCTCGCCGTGAATCTGGCGTTTTCTGGAGACGTCAGCAAATCCAAAACCGTTCTCCGGCTCCTTTCTCAGCCGCTCCGCGAGGACCTTGAAAAGGTGAAAAGGGCGACTCTGGCCTACATCGCGGCGGTGGAAGGCAACCAAGCTCTGGCTAAGTCAGGGCTAACCGCTCTGGCGTCCGAAGAGGAAGAGGTTCTCATTCAGATCAGGGGGCACATCAAGTTACGGCTTGGTGATCAGCAAGGCTATCTGGACCTGGTGAACAAGATGTCGGACTCCGACTACCGCTTCCACGCCGTGCACGCGCTTACCCTGAAGATGCTTCAGAGCTACTTCTATGCCCTTGGCAAAGAGAAAGATTTGAAGGATGCCGACAACCTCACAACGATTATCTTTGAGGATTGCTTCTGCGTCGCCTACGACAGGCTGCAGTACGGCAACCCAGCCTCCGTCAAGGATTTTGCAGGCGCATACAAGTGGCAAGGAAATCTGGAGATCGACGCGCACACCGTCGCCAAGAATCCACCTCCCGCATCGCCTGTCTTGAACCTCGAACTCACGATCGAGGAGTCCGGAGCAGTCTCGGGCAAGCTCTCCGGCATGGGCAAAGAGGCCACCATCAAGGGCAATCTTTCTGCCACGGGCACCCTCATCGCCATCGAGCAAGGAGGAGCCAACCCGTTCATCTTGGTCGGCAAAATTCCTAACTCTGCCTATCGCGGTACCAAACCGCATCTCAAAGAGTTCAAGCAGCGCCTCCAGGTCTTTACGAAGGACGGCTCTTACGCAACCTTCGTTGAAAAGTAGTTCACTTCACCCGGTAGTAGTCGAAATCGACCGCACCGCCGGCTTCCTGAGTAGAGAAACAGAATAGCCCGAAT
>CAZAVC010000319.1:0-3323 GCA_964488265.1 uncultured Fimbriimonas sp. | reverse complement strand
CTAATGCGTCGTAACGTATTCACTGTACCCTACATTCAATGAAATTAACGAAATTAAAGATTTCTTGAAAAAATGGCGAACATCTGCCCAGCAGCAGAAATCAGCCCATGCGTCGAAGGTCACAAGATGAGGCTCGGAAGTCTATAATGAGGTTGCCAGGATGGCGAAGTTGAACACTAGGATGAGTCCTCCCACAAACCCCCGCGAGGGATCGACAGGCCGAGACGGATCGGATGATGGGGCAGGGCGAGGGACCGAGAACGAATCCACGCGAAGGAACGCATCGGATAAAGGCTCGCGATCTGTCTCCCGCCGCTCTCAGGCATCGTCGCGCCCCGCGCGTCATCACGTTCCGTTTGATATCGCGGGAGTAGTCTTCTTCACCCTCGCCGTTCTTTCGACGATCGCGCTTGTAACGCCGGATAGCGGAGTCATCGGCAGCGCCATGCGCAGTCTCTTTTCTAGCTTGTTTGGGAAAGGAGCCTGGGTAGTGCCGATTGCCTTCACCGTGCTGGGACTCGGCTACATTCGTGGATTCGCAAAAGCGGGTCGAGCCTGGTTCGGCATTGGGATCGCCATGGTGTTTGTCACCATCCTTGGCTTGCTCGCCCAAGCAAACGCAGGCGATTACTTCGATCCAGCTTCCGCCTCTGCCTCTGGCGGATACATCGGTGCCATTTTCGCCTGGGCTTTCCAATCGCTTTTCGGAGTTGGAAAAGCCGTTGCGCTGGTAGCTCTAGGACTCATTGGCTTCGTCCTCGCTGCCGATAAGCCGCTGAAGCAGGTTTTGGAGTCGGTTCGAAACCGCGCCAAACTACCGATTCGCGAAGAATCGGTTGAAGAGGAAGCGCCCAAGAAGGCGAAGCGAGCGGTGGTTGGGCTTCCTGACGACGACCTCCGCTCCCGCGCTCTCCCGAAGGGACTCTTCGAAGAACCCGAGGCAACGCCCGAACCTGCGCCAAAGCCTAAGCCGATCATTCGTGATCAGGCGACCAGCGAGCCGAAAGAGCGACCCCTCAGCGTCGATATCCCAGTCCCAAAGGAGGGGTATCAACTGCCTCCTATCACGTTGCTCGCCGAGCCGCAGGGGTCGGTGAAACGGTCTCCCCAAGAAGTTCAGAAGAACATCGAGACCATTGAGGGCACGCTAGAGCAGTTCGGCATCGAGGCAAACGTCGTGGAGGTCGCGGCTGGACCTACGATCACCCGTTTTGAGATCCAACTTGGTCCCGGTATTCGCGTTGCTCGAATTGTGAGCCTTGCCGACAACATCGCCATGGACATGGCGGCGTCTCAGGTTCGGGTGGAAGCACCGATTCCGGGTAAGGCCGCAATCGGTCTGGAAATTCCCAACGCTACGCGCTCGATGGTCTCTATCCGTGAACTTTGCGAGAGCAAAGAGTTCATGGAGCACCCCTCGCGGCTGTGCGTTGCTTTGGGCAAAGACGTTTCCGGTGTGAACCGTTACGCCGACCTCACCAAGATGCCGCACCTTTTGATTGCTGGTGCCACCAACAGCGGAAAGTCTATCGGTCTGGCGACGCTCATTACTTCCCTGCTCATCCGAAACACGCCGAAAGACGTTCGGCTGGTGATGATCGACCCGAAACGCGTGGAGCTCACCCTCTTCGACCAGATTCCGCACCTCATGTGTCCCGTGATCAAGGACGTCAAAGAGGCTCCCGGAGTGCTTCGAGCGGTTTGGCGAGAGATGGATCGCCGCTACGACTTGCTGAGCGAACACGGCGTTCGGAACATCGACGGTTGGAACGCGAAAGCGTCTTTCCAAGACAAGATGCCGTACATCGTCGTGATCATCGACGAGTTGGCGGACCTTATGATCCAAGCCAAGGCGGAGGTAGAAACCTCGATCGTTCGTTTGGCCCAGCTGGCTCGTGCGGTCGGTATTCACCTGGTCATCGCCACGCAGCGACCATCTGTCGACGTTATCACTGGCACCATCAAGGCGAACATTCCCAGCCGCGTAGCATTCGCAGTCGCTTCGCAAATCGACTCGCGCACGATTCTGGACTCGAAGGGAGCCGAAGCGCTCATTGGTCGCGGCGACATGCTGTACGCCCCGATCGATGCCAACAAGCCGATGCGGGTTCAGGGCTGCTACGTCAGCGAAAAGGAGATCGAAGAGATCTGTGAGTTCTGGCGCAAGCAAGAAGCGCCGATCTACTCCATTGATCCCAGCGAGTTCGACGTTGCCGAGCCCAAGAAGGAAGCAGGCGACTTCGGCGAGGACCTCGATCCGCTCTGGGAAGAGGTTGTCCGGTTTGTGGTGGAGCGAGGCCAAGTTTCAACCTCAATGATCCAGCGGCGATTCTCCATCGGCTTCCAACGTGCCTCCCGGTTGCTGGACAGCATGCAAGAGCGGCAGATCATTGGTCCGCCCAATGGGCCACGACCTCGTGAAGTGCTCGTTTCGCTGGCCGAGTTAGAAACTATCTTTGGTGGCGGGGAAACCGCGTCTCGATACGATCTCAGCGGAAACATCGACGATTACGGCGACGAAGACACGCTCTAGGGCTTACGGCATAGCCGGATTCGTGGTAGAAACCGGATATGCCGTTAGCCGCGCTTCTTTTGTCTGTTCTCTTGAGCACGGGTTCCGGCACCGCCGAGAGTCCGCTCATGCCCGCTCAATCCTCTTCGCCTAAACCGTTTGCGCCTAAGTTCGATCAGAAGCGGATGCGCGACTTCGTTGCTCACCTCTCGGCGTACCCAACTCGCAACACCAACACGCCAGAGCTGATCGAAGCCGCCAAGTGGGTTGCCGAGCGGTTCAAAGAGATTCCCGGATTGGAAGTGGAGCTGATGACCTACACGATTCAAGAGGGTCGGCGCATTCCCAAGACCAAAGAGGTTGTTCAAGTTGTCGCGACGTTGAAGGGTCAAACCGACCGAACCTACCTGATGGGCGGTCACCTGGACTCCTACAACTTGCAAGGCGACCCGATGACCGCCAAGGCTCCCGGAGCCAACGATGATCTGAGTGGGGTCGTGGCGACGGTGGAGGTGGCTCGGAACCTTGCTGCGGCTAAGCCGGAAGGCGGATATCGAAACACGCTCGTCTTTGTGGCATTCACGGGCGAGGAGCAAGGACTCTTTGGCGCAACCGCCCTTGCCAAGAAGTACAAAGCGGGCACGGCATCCCTGGAAGGGGTTTTCAACAACGACACCATCGGCAGCAGTTCGGCCTCCGACGGTCGAACGGATCGCAAGCGCGTTCGCCTGTACAGCGAAGACACGGATCATCCAAAGAGCCGAGAGCTGGCTCGGTTCATCGAGTGGACCACTCGTAAGAAGGTCGCGGG
>CAZAVC010000318.1:0-3327 GCA_964488265.1 uncultured Fimbriimonas sp. | reverse complement strand
CTCAGGAACGGCCGTCATTTGCCATTGGTAAACATACGAGTTCAAGTAGTCGACAACCACCAACTCACCGCTGGGAAGAAACTGCATGTCGTACCAGCCGTTGCCGTTGTCGATCGAAACCGGGGCGGTGCCGTCCGAGTTCTTCCATTCGACGGTCAACTCGGTGCCGTCGAGTCGAACCACTCGCATAGAATTTGCCCACTGGTTTCGGTCACCCAGAGTGTTGGGGCGATCGTTGTACAGGACAACCGTATCGCCCCAGGCGGTATGAACCGCAAGGTTTTGACCCGCCGAGTTCGTCCCGTTGTTAGCCTTGTCGACGAGATACTTCGGCGTTGCTCCCGAGTTCGAACCGGTTCGCTCCGTAAACATCAAGTTGTTCGCGGCCCGAGTGTAAACGTTCCCGAATTCGTCGAGGTCAAGGTCCCTGATGTTGCTACTGCTTCCGCTCACTAGGTGAATAAGGCCATTGGTAGTGTTGTAAACGTTGGCTCCGGTGGTGGCGTTGTTCAGCAATCGTCTCCCGCTGAACAAAGTCCCGAAAGCGACTCTATTGTTGACGTCACCAGAGAGCAGGTCAAGGCCAACCCCGTAGCCCCGTGTGGCAAGTCCACTCTCCCAAGCAACGTTTCCGGTTACTGGACTGAACGCCGAGATTCCTCTTGTATCCGCAACGCCGTTGTCCCAGGCTGCATAAAGCTGATTGAACTGAGAGTCGTACTTGAGGGCTGTGTAGCCGCGCTGGCTTGCGGTAGATCGCACCGAACCGGAAAGAATGCTCGCGGAAGGATTGCTAAATGCATCGGTAATCTTTGCAATGCCAACATTTCCAGTCGCACTCGTCGAGTTCCAGGCTCCGATGTACAAATTGGTGCCGTCGTAGGCGATAGACGACGCACTGCCACCAATCCTCCCTGCTCCAGTGCCGGTGATGTCGAGACCCAACGCGCCGAGGTTGAGGACGTTTTGCAAGTTAAATTTAGCTTGCGCAAACGCCGTTACAGGCAGGACAAAGAGGAACGTCGTTGCAAGCGATGCTGCAACGCGGGATAGAACTCGATCAAGCACCATGAACATCTCCAGCAAGTAATCTTGCCAGCAAGTTCACTCTAGCAAACCAAGCCGTTCGACGTCAACGAACCTGAAGCGGCTGGAGAGGTTTCTTCTCCGACGCGGAATCGGAAACTGGAGGCTCTTCCCAAACACCGTCAGCCTTTAAAAGAGCGATCAATTCGGTAACGCCGTCTTCTTGCGGAATACCGTTCTTCACGATCTCCCGCTTCCTATAGAGCGTGATCTTGCCTCCGGCAGCACCGACATAACCGTAATCGGCATCGGCCATTTCTCCGGGACCATTGACGATACAGCCCATCACGGCAATGTCTAGACCCACCAGGTGTTTCGTAGCCTCGCGTACCTTGTGAAGAACCGTGGGGAGATCGAATTTTGTTCGACCGCACGATGGACAGGCGATGTATTCGACCTTAGTTTTGCGAAGTCCGAGGGCCTGCAAAATGTCGTAGCACACCGGAATCTCGTTGATTGGATCCTCGCTTAAGGAAACGCGAATCGTGTCGCCGATTCCCTCCATTAAGAGGGTTGCAATACCGCAAGTCGATTTGATTCTCGCATACGTCCCATCCCCGGCCTCGGTGACTCCAAGATGCAGCGGATAGGCCATTCCAAGCTCGTCCATGCGCTTCACCATCAAACGGTTGGCCGCAACCATCACCGGTACTCGGCTTGCCTTGGCGGAGATGTTCAGATTGGTGTAACCGTGCTTCTCGCAAAGCTGCAAGTATTCAATGGCGCTCTCGACCATGCCGTCCGGCGTGTCACCGTAAGTCACCAGCATTCGTTCGGAAAGTGAACCATGATTGACACCGATCCGCATGGCGCGGTCGTGCTTCTTACACGCTTCGATCACCGGGGCAAAACTCTCCTCAATCGCTTCTTTCTCGGCGGCATGCTCCGCCTCGGTGTACTCGATTTGATTCGTAAATTTCCTAAAAACGAAGAGACCCGGATTCACGCGCACTTCATCCACGTGCTTGGCCGCTTCAATCGCAATCGCCGTCCCTTGGTGGTGAACGTCGGCCGTAAGAGGCACGTAGCGGTATTGCTCCGTGACCTTCGCCCGAATTGCCTCCAGGCACTCTGCCTCGCCCAACGAAGGAGTGGTCACCCGGACCATCTCACTTCCGGCCCGGTGAAGAGCAATGATCTGCTCCACGCAGGCGTCCACGTTCCGAGTCTCTTCGGTAATCATGGATTGGACAACCACCGGGTGCCCGGCTCCTATGGTCAGAGGACCAACTCGGCAGGGCGTGGTCTTGCGACGCGGATAAGTGATGTCCAAATTCATCTCTCTATTCCAACGAACGAGAAGGGGCGTCTTCAGCCGTTCACCGTGATTTTGGCAGAACCTTTTGTGTTTTCAGTCGCTTATTCTATTTGAGCCGCCAAGTGACCTTTTGAATCGCCACTTGCCGAGGCTCCATCTTGATCAAAGGCGATAAGTGCTCGAGCTCCACATACTTTGCTGGGTCGGGTGAGGTGAAGACTTCCTGAGCGGAATCTCCGTCTGGATAGCCTGCTCGACGCACAGTTTCAGATCGACTGGTGAAAAGAGTGTTTCCGATCTTTGCGGTTAACTCCCCGCTTCCCTTGGCTCCAAATTTAAATGCCTTGTTTGGCGAGCGTTTCAACAAAAGTGAATCAGGCTTCCGAACATGGAATTGCGGATCCAGTTTTTCGCCAATTTGCACGTTGAACCCGCTGGGCATTTTGCCCGTTGAGGCAATCGGGAGAACGACCTCGGACGGGTCATTTACCTGGGTCACTTGCCAAACGGACAGGAACTTGGCGGCTCCTCTATTTTCAAGAGCGTTGGTCATGCGCGCCTCCGGTCCAAACGGGGCCAGTGTGATCTCCCGGATCAACCGAATGGGATGCAACTTTCCTATCGGGCTCTTGAGTCGAACCGAGGTTTTCGTCAATTCCATTTCGTACGCAGACCCATCTAAACCTGCATCTGGTGGCCACTTCCACTCGGCCTGGGGAGCCCACCAAACTTTGTCTCCGCCCCAGTTCATATATCCCTTTTGCGGGGCAGCTCCAATGAGAGACTCATTGACCCAAAGCACATTGTCTTTCCCCTTGAAGCCAAAGTGCATGATTCGACCGATCTGCGGAACGACAATGAGCTCGACAGAATCGTTGGTGAGTTTCGCGCAACCCTTCCAGCCGCGAAACTCCACCGTTTCAACGGTAACGTCCGCCGAGGAAATGGTGGTGAAAAATAAGCACAGGATCGCAAGCTTTGAC
>CAZAVC010000317.1:0-3327 GCA_964488265.1 uncultured Fimbriimonas sp. | reverse complement strand
CGACGATCGACCCGGGATGCCGCAGATTCAAGACTTCCGAAAATGTGTGGAGGCCACCCACGCCACTTGGCTCATGGATACGGGACTTTTTCGAGAGAAACCAAGCGCGGAGCGACTGAAAAACGCCACTCGCGAAGTCGCTCGCATGGGCTACGACCTTTTCGTCTCCAAGGCATCGTTCACTTCCGGAACGCTCGAGGTGACGGTGGAGAACAAAGGAGTCGCCCCGTTGTATCACCCGCTGGCGGTGAAGGTCGTTTCGGGATCGCAGTCGTGGTCGACCAACTGGGACCTGCGCGGAATTCTTCCCGGCGCCTCGCGAGTGTTTAAGGCAACGGGCTTGCCGAGTGATCGCACTGCTTGGTCGCTATTGGTGCCGAACCCGCTGAAGAACGGACTGCCGCTTCGTTTCGCGAACGATCGCGTGAGGATCGGGAAAGACGGGTCGCTGAGTCTTTAAGGAAAAAACGGAAAAGTTGTCGTAGAATGGAATTAAGGCAATGTGGCATGGTGCCGTTCTGACAGAAGACCACAATGGAAGTACGACATGAATCAAGAGTTGTTTGATGTTAGGCGAGTAGATCCGTCCGGTCGGTTGTCGCTGGGGCGCACCCATGCCGGCGAGCAGTTCGAGATTCGCGAGGAGCGAGATGGAAGAATCTTGCTGATCCCCGTGGTCACTATCCCTCGTAGCGAGTTGTGGCTTCATCAAAATCCGGAGGCAAAGCAGCTTCTCGCTCAGGGTCTTGCCGATGCCGCTGCTGGTCGAACTGTTGACGGGGGAGATTTCTCGCAGTTTCTCGATGAAGAGGATTTGCTGTAGTGCCGTTTTCCATTCGGCTTACCGAAACCGCTAGGGCGCAATTGAACGCGCTCGAAAGCGATGAAGATCAGGCGAATGAAGCAAAATTCAAGAAGGTTCGCAAATGCCTCGCGCTCCTTCAAATGAATCCACGTCACCCAGGACTACACACTCACGAGTTCTTTTCTATGAGTGGAGAAAACGGCGAGAGGGTTTGGGAGGCATACGTTGAAAACAACACGCCTTCAGCCTGGAGGGTGTTTTGGTATTACGGTCCCGACCGAAATCAGATCACGATCCTCGCGATCACGCCGCACCCTTGATAAAGGAGCGTTGCTTTAAGTCGTCCGATCTGCCTGACGATTCAGCCACTCGTCGGTGAGCATCCCCTGATAGCCCCAGTTCTCGGTGGGAATCTCCTGGATCACGATGTGGATGGTCTCCGGTCGCTTGCCGAGCTTGGTCACCAACGAGTGGGTGATGTCCTTCACCAGCTCCTCTTTCTCGGCTCGGGTGACGCCTTCTAGCAGTTGCACATTTACGATAGGCATGATCTTTCCTGCCTACTCCTAACCGGATTTCCGTGTTGCCACGGGCAGGGCGTTGGGCCTACTTCTTGGCAAGACCCTGCGAGTGCAGGAACTCCGCGAGCGCCTCTCGACCGGATAGCCCACTTGGCTGCGCACGCTGTGCAGATTTCTGCGCCCAGGTGCCGCCCATCGGAATGTTCTGCTCGGCGGCGAACTGAGCGTATCGAGCGTTGTACTCCTCAATGGCTTCCGCGTTCACGCCGTAAGACTCCTTAAACCACACCCCTTCTTGAAGAAGACGCGGCTTAATGGCGGCGTTGGCGTTCTCGGCAGGTCGACCCAAACAAAGACCGAACACGGCGAAGGTTCGAGACGGCAATCCGAGCGATTCGGCGACCTCGTGCGGTTTGTTCCGCATCGCGCCGATGTAGCAAATCCCGTAGCCAAGAGCTTCGGCGGCGCAAACAACCCTTTCGGCGGCAAGAGAAGCATCCACTATCGCGACGGTGTACATCTCAACCGATTCCAAACCGTCTGTGGGCAAGCCTTCCGCCAAGGTGAACTGCTCAATACGATGAAGGTCCGCAACGAAAACCAGGAATCGGGCCGCGGTCAAGATCTGTTTCTGGTTGCTACAAAGCGCGGCGATCTCGGCTCGCCGAGACGGCTCGTCGACGGAGATCACCGACCAGCTTTGCAAGTTGCTACTGGTGGCGGCGGCCTGTCCGGCGGCGACCAACGTGGCTAGAACGGCGTCGGGAATGGGCTCTTCGGTGTAGCGACGAACGCTCCGGTGATTCAACAAACGATCAACGTTTGCGATCTCAAAATCAGGCGCCGCACCGAATCGCGCAAGCCAAGCTTGTGCAGATGGCTCTGAAAAGAGGCTCATTGGCTCTGGCTTTGTTCGGTAGTGGCAGCCTTACGCCGTTCTTCTCGGCGAGCGGCAGATGCATCCTCTTTGCGTTGGGCTTCGCCTTCCAGAAGCTTGATGTTCGGTTTCTCACCCATGGCCCCTGCGGCATCGCCAACCGCTCGGGTCATCCAACTGCAAGCGGGCGCCATGGCCAGAAACGCGATGATGTAAACCACAACCACGGCTTTGCCGTTCACCGGTTTTGATCGCTTCATCATTCCCGGACCATCAAGATCCATGGTGGAAAGATTTTCCTTCGGGGTTGGGTTATCGGTCATGGCACTTCGTAGCGGTTATCGCTTGTCGTCCTCGTCGAGACTACTTTCAAAGAGTTTACGTAGCCTTTCGCGCTCGTCGCGCTCTTTTTCTCTACGCTTCACATCGTCGAAATACTCTTTCTCTTTCCGAATCTGCTCCTTTGTCTGCTTAGCCTTGGAATAAGCGCCCACGGAGTAGGGGAAACCCGGAACTTGGTTGCGAGCGAAGAAGAAGGGGAAAAGCAGGGACGCGGCGGCGAGCAAGCCTACGAAGAAGTTTCCGTTGCCACCGTAGCTGAGAATCACCGCCGCTACCATGAAGTAGCCGATCCACTTGGCTTGAAGCGGGATCACGCCGAACATAGAAACCGGGGCCGTCGGGTACCGAGTCGCCCAAACCACGGTGATGCCTCCCACCGGCAAGAGGCTGCCCGCCAAGAAAACGGGTCGCGCGAACAGCTTGTCGGGGTTCATGAACGCGGTCGGGAGTAGCACCAGAGCAGGCAGCACGGTAAGAATCAGCCACAGGCCCACGTACTTCTTGGTGCCAAGCTCGCCTTCAATTTGACCGCCCACTTGGTAAAGCCAGAGCGCAAGAAAGAGCAACCAGATAATGCCGAATCCGCCTCCGGCAAGGGTTTCCAGTGCAAAGGGGTAAGTGATCAGGGTCCAAGGTCTAGAGAACGACCCCACTCGGTGGGCTAAGAGCTCAAAGATGCCGTTGCTCGCCCAAACCGTCAACGCGCCCACAATGCAGAGCACGATGAGTGTCATCGTTGCCGGTCTTCCCTGACTTCTGAACCAGCTCATCGGATCCGTTCC
>CAZAVC010000316.1:0-3330 GCA_964488265.1 uncultured Fimbriimonas sp. | reverse complement strand
AGCAGCCTAAGAACCAAACTTTTCGGTTTCGAGGAGCCCGCTCGTCAAGGTTGACGCTTATGAGTATTGAAATCGCTCTTGCTATTGCCCTTACGGGGGGCCAAGGCGCCCCTAACGGACTACCCTTTGTTAGTCCCATGTTTGGAGACCACATGGTGCTTCAGCGAGACAAGAAGAATGTCATTTGGGGTTGGTCTAACCCGGGTGATGAGGTCACTGTTTCACTCGGCGGAAAATCAGCCTCCGCAAAAGCAGGTCCGGACGGAAAGTGGACGGTAAAGATCGATCCCCCGAAAGTGGGTGGACCCTACGAACTCACGGTTGAAGGTGACCGAAAGGTGACCTTCAAGGACGTTCTCGTAGGAGACGTTTGGGTCTGCTCTGGGCAGTCCAATATGGAGATGGGCTTGCTTGAGACGGACAACGGTCCGGCGGTGATGAAGGCAGCTAACCATCCAAATATCCGCTTGTTCCTCATCAAACAGAACGTTTCTTACACCCCCGCTCCGCTTGCCGATGCCAAGTGGGCAGTCTGTTCTGCAGATACGATCGGTCAAGGTGGCTGGGGTGGATTTTCGGCCGTCGGATACTACTTTGGTCGAATGCTGAATCGCGAACTAGGTGTTCCGGTTGGGCTCGTTCAGGCGGCATGGGGAGGCACGGCGGCCGAGGCTTGGGCTTCGGAGAGCGGTCTGCAAACCCTGAAGGATTTCGATAACGTCATTGCGAAGATTCAGAAGGATCGCGCAGAAGGAGCACCCGCATCTGGCACTCTTGCCGACCTCTGGATCAAAGAGAAAGCGAACGCAACCAAGGTTGCCAGTCCATCGCTGGACGATTCCAACTGGGTCGAGACCTCTATTCCTTCCGACTTCAAGGCCGTGAACCCTCAGCAAAACCCCGGTCTGGTGGCTTTTCGAAAGACCGTGAATCTCACTTCCATCCCCGATGGCGAAACTTTCGTGAGAATCGGTGGGTTACCGAACGCTAACTGGACCTACCAGCACTACACCTTTGTGAACGGCGTTCGGGTAGGTGCCGCGGGAACGTGGGATGCTTGGTTACGAGTGCCGAATTCACTCCTAAAAGTTGGGGCGAACCAGATCACGATTCTGGTCAACGACGACGCGGGAACGGTCGGTTTTAAGCCAACAACGTTCCACGTTCGACTCGGAGACAGTTCCGAAGTTGCCCTCGGCGGAACTTGGAAATCAAAGTTCCTTGTCGACGCCCGAGCTACGGGGGATCGGCCAAAGGACTATTCGCCTGCGCCTAATCTTCCGGGCGTATTGTTCAACGGAATGCTGGCGCCTACTTTCCCAATGGCCATTCGCGGTGCCATCTGGTATCAGGGGGAAACCAACGGAGGGCGGGGGTATCAGTACCGAAAGCTGCTTCCTCAAATGATTGCTGACTGGCGAAAAGCTTACGGTCAGGGAGACTTTCCATTCTATATTGTTAGCCTTGCGGCGTTTGGTCAGCCTGTGCAAAAGCCTGGGGACGACGGTTGGGCAGAGCTTCGCGAAGCTCAATACCTTACGGCAAAGAACGTGAAGAACGCTGGTCTTGCGATTACGACAGATGTGGGAGACCCGACCGACATCCACCCGAAGAACAAGAAGGCGGTGGGAGAGCGACTGGCGCTTGTTGCTCTTGCGAAGGAGTTCAATAAGTCCGTGGAGTATTCCGGTCCGGAGTATGCCGGCATGAAGGTCCAAGGCGCAAAGGTTCAGCTATCTTTCAAGCACGTTGAAGGTGGGCTTGTTGCCAAAACCAAGGATAACCTTGGGTTCCAGATTGCGGGTGCAGACAAGGTCTGGCACTGGGCGAGCGCTGAAATCAAGGGAGATACGGTAGAGGTTTGGTCGGATAAAGTCGCTGCGCCAGCGGCTGTTCGTTACGCGTGGGCGGGTTATCCCAAAGCGGGACTTTTCAACGGAGTGGGTCTCCCCGCCATTCCGTTCCGGACCGACGACTGGCCGGGCGTCTCGATCAACAATAAGTAAGTTACGAGGGGCATCTTCAAGAAGCCCCGATGCACAAAAAAGCCCCGCCAATCGACGGGGCTTTTTCGTTTCTTCTCAGAAGGAGACTTACTGTCCGGCAGGCGCAGACGGCTGCGGAGTGCTCATTGACTTCTGCCCACTTCCGTTTCGTTCCAGCATGCCTTTACGCATTGCCTTCTCTTGCGGAGAGATGTTCGGATCAGCCTCGAGTTTTTTGATTTGCTCTGCTACTTGCTCTTGCGTAAGCGGTTGCACGTTTGAATTACCAACATCAGTTGGCTGGCAACCCACCACCGCAAAAGCAGCTAGGCAGACGACGATAAGCGTAAGGTTCTTCATTGAGTTGTGAATCTTAGTACCAGGTCCAAGAAGGTCGGATCGCTTCTGGAATGAGGATGTTTCGGAGCCAGCTAACTTGCGAAGAAGCTGCCGGTCCGATGCCTGCCGATCGGCTCATGGACTTCGCGTGGCCGTCGAAGTACACGAACGGAGAGGTCAGCATGTAGCGGTATCGCGGGAACATGGAGCACTGCTCCCACTGGTCGCCATTGTTCCAACCACCGTCGCAGTCTCGATTCGCAAATCGGACGTCGCCCTCAAGCTCTTGAGCCGTCAGGGTTTGTCGGTTGAAGTTTTGAACGTCCCATGCCCATCGCCAGGTGGAGAACTGGAGGAATGCCCAGTCTCCGTTGGAGTTACCGCGCTCGATGATCGCGACCTTGTCGGCGATGTTGTCGAACTGGGTTTGGCTGAAGGTTCGGTAGTCAGCTCGGTAGATCGGGTCTGCGTTGATGTTGCAGCCGTTCCACGGCACGTTAGGAGCGTCCATGAAGACGTCTTGGTGCACAGCGTAGCTGGAGCCGTCTTGAGGTCGGCCACCTGGCGAAAGGAAGATTCCGGTGTCGTAGCCGCCGGAAAGGTTCCAAGGTCGGGTAGCGCCGGCACCGTTCTTGATGTACGGCAGAATGGCGTCTTGCCACTTGATCTGCTGACCGCAAGGATCGCCCGTACCTGGGTGCTGAACGTAAACCTGCAGAGCCGGGAAGTAGTCGTCGTTGTCAGCGGTGTAGATCATCATGCCGGTGCCGATGTTCTTCATGTTGCTGAGCGACTGGGTCTTCTTTGCTGCAGCCTTGGCTTGGGCGAAGACGGGGAAGAGGATAGCTGCGAGAATCGCAATAATTGCAATAACGACAAGGAGCTCGATGAGCGTAAATGCTTTTCGGTTCATGATTCCAGTTTCTTCTTCGAAACTGCCGCTCTCAGAAGGATTGCGGCTTGATCAGGGAGACTCGATCCCAATCGGTGAGTCTCAAAACGACAT
>CAZAVC010000315.1:0-3375 GCA_964488265.1 uncultured Fimbriimonas sp. | reverse complement strand
CGACGGGAAGTTTGGAGCGCATGCGGAATTCCCTCCGTTAAGAAAAAGGGTGGGGACAACCGAGAGGGTACCCGATTTGGGCCTTTCGCTCTTAACGACGGGTTCCGAATCGGTATCCTTTGCAGGCTGTTGTTCCTCTCTTCTGAGACTATGAATCGCCATCGCATCTCTCCGTATCTGCTCGTTTTTGTAGGCACCGCCTTTTGCGGAGCTGCCTTTGCTAATGGGTCTGAAGGTAGCGATCTCAAGGTCGATGATTTCAAGTTGTTTGATCACTCGCGAGAGATGTCCAACCCTCTGAAAAAGGACTGGCTCACCCTAGAGCCGCTTGATCTGAGGCGTCAGGACAAGGACAAGCAAGGGCAGAGAGAGCCCAACGATCGGCAAGATGGAACCCACCGAATCTATCGCTATCTCACCATTTTTGGTGGGCAGAATTGGCTGATCTTGGGGAGTGAAGACCCAAGAAGCGGTTTTGGATTCTCTTACGGATACGCGCGCAAGGAACCACGTTTGAAGTGGTGGGGAATGGACGGCGAGCTTATTTGGGAGGGCTACTATCTGCGATCGGACAGTGACGGCGTCAATGGGTTGCCTCCGGTACCGACCCACGCGTACGGGTTGCTTCTGACGGCACGGTATCGATGGAAGTGGGGGCGAGCCTACGGTGTGTACTTCGACTACGGATTCGGCGTGCAGTACGTGGACCGCACTTCGAACGACCTCACGCTTCATTGGAACACCACCCCTGCTCTTGGCTATGGGTTGCTCATGCGCCGAGGTCCGGACGAGTATCACTTTGGTGTTCGATTGCTCCACGCGAGCAACGGAGGAAGGCGACTTCCGAATCCGGGACAAAACTTCGCAGTCGCAACCTTTGGAGTGCGTTTCTAGGCTTCATTGAGATATTAGTCTTCAATAGTTAGAAAGCCTAAAATTTGCCGTAAAATAGGGTCATGGCATCTTCTAAAACCGCTACGATCCTATCTGGTCTAGGGTTTACCGCCCTGGAATCGGAGGTTTATTCGTTTTTATTGGGTGAATCTCCGGCAACGGGGTATCGCGTAGGTCAGGCGTTGGCAAAGCCCGCTGCCAATATTTACAAAGCTTTGGAATCTTTAGAGCAGAAAGGGGCCATCGTTGCCGAAGCCGGTAACAAAAAGCATGTTCGGCCTGTACCGCCAAGCGTCCTGATCCAGCGCATTGAAAAAGAGTTTCGATCCAAAAGCAGTAAGGCGCTCAAGCAGTTGGAGAAGCTGGGACAACCTGCGGTTGAGGGTGTTTTCCAGTCAGTGACCTCCCCAGAGATGCTTCTTGCGCAAGCTCAGCAGATCATCCGCAGCGCCGATTCGGTATTGCTGGTGATGGGAACCTCAGCAGCGGTTACAGAATGCTTGGATGAGATTGAAAGTGCTTTGGAGCGGGGCGTCGACGTTTACGTGCTCACCGATCTGCCGATGCCTTTTTCGGGTGGCACGCTTGTCACCGGAAACATTGCAACGGGTGATGCCTCGGTTCTAGAGATTGGGGCGGATGATCGCGCCGCCCTTTCTTCGGTGGTCTTAGGTAGTACCGTGCAAGGGGTTTGGGCGGAAGATCACGCTTACGCAAACCATTTGTTCGCCGGACTGCTGAACCGCATGGCGGTTGCGATGATTCGCAAAACCATCGACGAAGACGGGAGCAAAAAGCAGATTCGATCCGTTTTGGAATCTGTACCCTAGTTCTTCATTTGATGGTTGCCCCCCATGCTCGTTGAGATCATTGCCTGCAGCGTAGAAGACGCGATCGTCGCCGAAGAACATGGCGCAGATCGTGTGGAACTTTGCGTGGGAATCGAACTCGGCGGGCTAACCCCCTCAGTGGGCTTGCTGCGAGAGGTTCGCCGACGAACGACGCTGGGCATCGCTGTCATGGTTCGACCTCGTCCAGGTGGGTTTTACTATTCTGAATCCGAATATGAAACCATGCGCGAGGATGTCGCTCGATTTGCCGATGAGGGGGCAAGCGCGATCGTCACTGGGGTTTTGAAAAAAGACTCGACGCTGGATAAAGATCGAATGTCGGAACTGAGGGACATCGCAGGAGGCATTCCGATGGTCTGCCACCGATGCTTCGATGTGACCCCAAATCTCTCTGAGTCTTTGGAAACACTTGTGAAGTTACGTTATCGCAGGGTGCTCTCCTCGGGCGGCCATAACACGGCGCTGGAAGGGAAAGACGTTCTAAAGGAATTGGTTCGTAAAGCGGCTGGGCGGATCGAAGTGCTTCCCGGAAGCGGGATTCGGTCGCACAACGTTGCGGAGCTAGCAGAGTACACGCACTGCAATCAGGTTCATGCGACGGCATTCGAAACAGGGGCAGATCCGACCACTTCCAATGGCTCCGTGGATTACGGCCCGTTCAAACGGGTCTCAGCTCGGTTGGTAGAAGAATTTGTTTCGGCGGCTCGTCCTTAACTTCAATCCTTATTGGTTCGTAGTTTAGGATAGGATCATGAATCTTGCCTCAATGGTCGCTGTGCTTCCAACGCTCCTGGGTGGACCGGTCCCTCAGCGAACCCAAGACGTCCCCGTCGCGGTGTTGATTCATGGCGCGGGCGGCGGCGGATGGGAGTATCGGTCTTGGGAGCCTGTCTTGCACAAACTTGGCTTTGTAGTGATTGCCAAAGATCTCAAGCCCGCGAAAGGCGGGTTGGCGAAGACAACTCTGTCCGACTACGTTTTACAGGTCGAAAGCTGGATTCCAAAAGTGCGTGGCAAGACCCTTTTGGTAGGCGCCAGTCTTGGAGGCGGTATTGCGCTGGAGGTCGCCAAGCGCGTGCGTGTGGACGGCGTTGTTTTGGTGAACTCGGTACTTCCCAAGGGGATTGCCGATGCGAACGGGTCCAAGGATATTCCCGATATCCTCAAATGGGCGAACGGACCCTACAAAGAAACGGTGGATGCCATGCCAGATTCCGACGAGCCCACTCGAAAGTTCGCTTGGAAGCGTTGGCGAGACGAATCGGGAGCAGTAATGCGAGCGGTCCGTGGGGGTCGCACCTATGAACGTCCTCGTTGTCCTTTGCTGTTTGTGATCTCGCGCAAAGACACGGATATCCCGCCAGATCTTTCTATGAAATGGGCGACCAGGTGGGGGGCAGATTCTATGGTTTACGCAAACATGAGCCATGTGGGTCCGTTGCTTGGTAAGCGGTCCCCGGAGGTCGCGGACATGGTCGGCAGGTGGTTTTTGTCGCAGAGGGATCGATGAATCTATTTGGAAATTTGCACAGAAAATACACAGATCTGTGTAAGATGAGAATGCTATGACGGTAACGAAGGATAAGGTCGAAGAGGCGCACGCTAGGATCCGCGAACAGTTGCAAGGCGG
>CAZAVC010000314.1:0-3387 GCA_964488265.1 uncultured Fimbriimonas sp. | reverse complement strand
AACCTCGAATGGCTGCAGAAGGACTCTTCCGGTCACCGGTGCATCCGACCCGTGGTCGTAAAGGGTCGCCCCTTCCACCTCGCAACCCGCCGCGTGTTGGTTGTAGTTTAAGAGGAAGATAAGCTCCCGACCATCCCCCGTTCGCTTTCGAACTGAAACACCTTTCTCCGCTTGGATTCCGGCAAAGACGGGCTTCACACCCGACTGCTGGACTACGGATGCAAAGAACGAGTGTAAGAAGTCCGCTCCCAGCCTTGCAGCCATGAAGTAAGCGGTGCCCTCGCCGTAAAAATTGCGCGTGATGGCGGGCTGACCCGCGTAAAAGTCAGACGTGAATCGCCCCAAGACCTCCGCCCCTTCGGCATGAATCTGCTCGCAAAAGTCGGTGCATTCGTAGGTGGCGTCTTGCCAACTCACCGAATTCTTCTGGTCCAGGTAGAGCTCGTCCCAATCTTCCGACCAAACGCCCAGCGCCTTACGGAGCGGCTGTGGGAACCCACCCACAAAGGTGCGCAGATGCTCATCCATCCAACCCGTAAGATAGGTCGTCACCAGCGTGCCGCCCGCCTCCACGTAGCTTGCCAACCGTTCGGGAATGCCGGGGCGGAGCATGAAGAGCATCGGTGCAATCACCACTTTGTATCTGGCCAGGTCGGCCGTGGAGTCACAGATATCAACCGGAACCTGCGATCCCAACAAGGACCGATAGTGGTCTTGTACGGTTTGGACGTATCGCAACCGATCGGTGCGGTAGCCCAGAGCGGTGTCGATGGCCCACTTGTTCTCCCAATCAAAGATGAGCCCGACCTCCGCTCGGCTGGTGCTACCCGCGACCTCATGAAGGGCCGCAAGACGTTCGCCGAGGTCTTTCACTTCACGAAAAACCCGCGCCTTAGATGAATTGTTGTGCGCAACCACCGCGCCATGAAACTGTTCCAGGCTGCCTCGGCTCTGTCGCCACTGGAAGTACTGCACGCCATCTGCGCCATGAGCCACGGCTTGCAAGCCTTCTAAAACGTGCTGACCAGGTCTTTTTTGGTGCCAAACCGTGTACCAATTGGAAACGCTCGGCGCGCATTCCATGAGCAGGAACGGCTTCCCGTCTTTCATCGATCGATTCAGGTCGTGAGCGAAGGCTGGATTCGCCCAGTCGCCGGGCTGATCGGGCCTGCCAGAGAACCACGGATAACTGTCCCAAGAGACAAAATCCATCTCTTTGGCGATTGCGAATCCATCAACACCATCGTAAGTGCCCATGAGGTTGGTGGTGCAAGGAATGTGGGGCGTGATCCTCTGAAGGTTGTCTCGCTCCAATTTGTAAAAGTCGATGATTTGGTGACTGCAGAACCGCTTCCAATCCAAGGTCAACCCAAGAATGGAGGTTTCTCCGAGCGGGTCGCCCGGGATTTCGATTTGGTCCCAAGCGGTGTAGGTGTGGCTCCAAAAAGCGGTCCAGTACGCCTCATTCAGTTTATCGAGCGTGTGATAGCGATCCTTAAGCCACCGGCGAAAGTCCTCCCGCGTGAGGTCCGAATAGCAAGCGCCGCCGAACTCGTTGCTGATGTGCCAGGCACCCAGCGCGGCGTGATTCCCGTAGCGCTCAGCCAGTTTGGTACCGATTTCAACCGCTTTGATGCGGAAGAGCGGGCTAGACCAGCACATGTTCACCCGGTTTCCGTGAAGCCTCCTCTTGCGATCCGGACCCACGCGCAGCACCTCTGGATACTTCTGGCTCATCCAGGCAGGAATCGCCGCAGTGGGGGTTGCCAAACAAACGGTTCGACCCGCCGCGGCCTGGATATCCATGATCCGATCCAGCCAATCGAAGGTGTATCGACCCTCTTCCGGTTCCAAACTGACCCACGAGAAAACGCCAACCGTGACCGAGTTCACGTGGGTTTCCTTCATCAGGAGGTCGTCTTCTCGCCAGGTATCAGGCCCCCACTGCTCCGGATTGTAATCGCCCCCGTGTAAGAGTCCTTTTTGCTTGGGGAAGAGATTCATTCTAGGCTGATTCATCGAGAGTCTCCTGCTAGGGTCAAACGAGCGTTCCACCCCATTTCGTATCCACGACCGCGGCTTGTGAGGGTCGCCTTGAGGGGTAGAGGACCGCCTGTTGAGGCATCGGGGGTTTGGATGAGCGAGAGGGGAATTTGGATGGTGAGGTAGTGCTTCAGCCCAAACTTTTCTCGCAAAACAAGCTTGGGTTCCGTGGAAGATGCGGGGCGATCGAATCCGTAGCGCAAGGAACCGCGCCACTTTCCGATCTCGAGGTCCAACTTCGGACGATCCACCTCTGGGACAACGCCTTCTTTGTAGAGCCGCTTGTCTCCGTACTCCATGGCTAGAAGGCCTAAGTAGAGGTTCTCTTTATCTGAGCACACGTAGAGGTCGGCCCAGAGGTCCTTTCCGGAAGCGGGAACAAGCCCACGCTTCCGATCCCAGGTGAGAAGGTTTCCTTCCAAAGCGTTTTGAGGCGCAGCGGGAACGGTCGCAAACTTCCACGGTCGGTTGCCGTTCTCATGAATGCTCTCCGGGTTTGCCGTGCGAAGAACATCCACGATTTCGCGATACTCCTCGCCGTAGATATCGACCACGCCGAAGTTCCAGTCTTCGCCGTCTCCGGCTCGACCCTTAGGAGGCTCATCGGCAAACTGGAACCAGTGAGCACCCACCACATAAGGGAGCTGGGCAAAGAACTCCAGGCTTCCTTTCATTCCGGTTGCGCGTTGGGCTTGGGTTTGCACTTTTGGAAAAGCGGTACCCGTGTTCTTGTTTCCCGTCCGGTTTTCCATTGCCGAGAAGTAGAACTCGCCGATAATCACGGGTCGCTTGGTTTTCTGGTGCAGGGTATCGAAGAAGAAGTGCGAGAACGACCCGTCCGTCCAATCGGCTCCGGCGTTGGTGGAGATCACATCCACGAAAGGCGCCGCCGCCTTCACGGTGGCGAGGTTGTAATACTGCGCGTAACGATCGCCGAGGATCAGGTGGTGCGGGTCGTGCTTCCGAATCACGTCGCGCATCATTCGGTAGTAGTGCGTTGTGATGCGGAAGTTGAAGTCGTGAACCGCACGAATGCCTTTGGTGCCGGGCTTTAGAAAGATTTGAGTTTGGGCGGCAAGATCCGACCAGGACTTTGCCTCGACGTCCCACTCTTTAGCGAACGCTTCGAAGTTGTTGTTGTAGGTCTGCCGAAGGCTCTTGAGGATGGCTTGCTTGCCCGGTTCTCTTGCACCGAGCGCGAAATAGGTTTGGAACACTGTATCGTCCCACCAGCCCAATTCGTTATCGCTAAAGTAGCCGATGAGGTTCTTTTGATCACGGTGGGGCGGAGGAGCAGATCATCACGAAGTCGTGTCCAGGATTCAACGGTGTAGCCGAGTGAAC
>CAZAVC010000313.1:0-3409 GCA_964488265.1 uncultured Fimbriimonas sp. | reverse complement strand
CAGCCACCCCCCACCTATTGTAACGATAACCGGGGGCAAGAGAGCGGTATTCTTCAGTCGTGGATCAGCCCTTTCCCTTGATCGGTCAAAGCCCAGTCGAAGAAGACCCAACGACCATCATTCACGATCTTGGTGAGGTTGAGGATCGGCCCAAAGAAGAGTGCGGCGTCGTCGGTGTTTACTCGCCGGAAGAAGACGTTGCCGTATCGGCTTTCTTTGGTCTTTTCGCCCTCCAGCATCGCGGACAGGAGTCTGCCGGCATTGCCGTAAGCGATGGCGAAAAGGTGCGAATGCACAAAGATATGGGCTTGGTGAACCAAGTCTTTACGCCCGAAGTGCTTGCCACGCTACCGGGTCGGATGGCGGTGGGACACACCCGCTACTCCACGACGGGAGCTTCCCTCCTGCGAAACGCTCAGCCGATTTATTGCCAAAGCCTCGTCGGCGAGATTGCGGTTGCCCACAACGGAAACCTCATTAACACCGCCGAACTGCGAGCGGAGATGGAGGCAGAGGGTGAGCACTTCGATTCCACCTCGGACAGTGAAATCCTTGCCCGAATCTTGGTGCGGAACTTTGAAAAGGGCCCCGAAGCAGCCGTTGCCGAAGTGATGCGACGCTGTAAAGGAGCGTTTTCGGTCACCGTCCTCACCCCGAAAATGATCATCGGCTTCCGAGACCCCAACGGCATTCGACCGCTCATTACGGGGCGATTGGGAGACGGATTTATTGTCGCCAGCGAATCCTGCGCCTTCGGTCCGCTTGGCGCGAGTATCGAACGAGAGCTTCACCCTGGCGAGATGGTGATCATCGACGACGCCGGGATTCGATACGCCCAGGGTCATAAGAACGAGGGCGAGGCGATGTGTCTGTTCGAGTTCATCTACTTCGCCAGACCTGATTCCATGATGCAGGGCACCTCACTGTACGGAGCCCGTGAGAGAATGGGCGCCCAACTGGCCGCAGAGCACCCCTGCGAGGCAGACATTGTTGTTCCTGTGCCGGATAGCGGAATACCCGCCGCTCTTGGTTACGCCGAGGCAACGGGCATCCCGTTCCGAGAAGGCATGATGAAGAGTCGCTACATCCACCGCACCTTCATCCAGCCCGATCAACGCATGCGCGAACTCGGCGTGCGCATGAAGCTGACCCCGTTGGTCGATCACCTTAAGGGCAAGCGAGTGGTTCTGGTGGACGACTCGATCGTTCGCGGCACCACCACCAAGCAGATCGTAAAACTTCTATTCGATTCGGGAGCGGCTGAGGTCCACGTCCGAATCACGGCCCCGCCCATCAAGTTCCCCTGCTTCTACGGTATCGATATGGCAAGCAAGGGAGAACTAGCGTCCGCGAAGATGGACGTCGAAACCCTGTGCAAGCACGTGGGGGCGACCACTCTAGGATTCCTCAGTGTCGAAGGCGCTCAGCGAGCGGTTCGCGGCCTAGACGCCGGGTTCTGCAACGCCTGCTTCACCGGGAAGTACCCAATCGCCGTCCCCGAAGGATTGCGCAAGAACGCCTTTGAAGCCCCTCCCAAGATTGGCGAAATGGCAACGGTCTCGTCTGGACAACTCTCTCTTCTGGACGCGGAATAACTCCTCGTCCCCCAATCAGCTCAGAAAATGCGGAACATCGTTCTCATTCTCGAAGGTCTCCTCGGCTCAGAGTCTGAGCCTTCCGTTTTACGGGAGCGAACCGGATTTGTGCGTCGCCTTCCAGAGGTCGCCGACATTTTCCGGGGTGTCCTCCCCACCGATGTCGAAACACCGGAAGCGGCGTTTCTAGGAATGAATCCTCAAGAGGTACGTCTAGCGCAGGGTCCGCTTACCGTAGCCGCCTTTGGCGCGGAGCCCCCAGACCGATCCACCCACTTCCATGTTTCGGTCATGTCGCTTGTTGGGGGCGAAATCAAAGATCCCGATTCCGAACGGCCCTCTGAAGCCCTTCAAAAAGACCTCCTGACGACCTTTGATTCCTTGAAATCCAAGCTGCTCACAGTTGTGCCCGGTCGAGACTGGGATCACGGCCTTGTTTGGGAAAAGTGGGGAGACCATCTGTTGCATGGACCCAGCCAAGTGGTTGGCAAAGCCCTTGATTCGGTGCTTCCTGAGGGGGACGCGGAGAGAGATTTGCGACGATTCATCGACGACTCGATCAACATCCTCAACGACTCTGAAGAAAATCAACGGGGCATCGACGACGGCCTTCAACCCATTAATCTTCTTTGGCCCTGGGGTGCAGGAATTCGGCAGCGAGTGCCCAAAATGGCCCTCCGATACGGATCCCCGGTGCGTGTGATCACCGACTCGTTAAGGCTAGAAGGCTTGGCCCGCCTCGCCGGTTTGCGCGTCGATGGCAAGCCGACTATCGGCAGCGGTCTTCAGACAAAGTGGGACACTCTTCGAACCCGAATCCGATCCGAAAGCGATTCGATTGTCGTTCTTACCGGTGCGAAGGACTTGCGGCGCATAGGAGACTTTGACGCACTGGACTACTTTGCTCGCGAAGTGGAGAAAAACCTCCTAGAACCGCTCGAAGAAGCGTGGCGAACAGAACGATCAAAAGGCGGCTTGCCAGGCTTTGTCTTCATAGCCACCGGACAGGAGCAGCCCTCAAAGGCAGATTCGCTCTATGCGCTAGTGGCAGAAGTGGGCGGCACTCCTCAACAAAGCGTCCCCTTCGACGAACGAGTGCTGAGTGAATCAAGACTCAGACGCTCTGATGTTGCTCAAACCGTCCTATCAACGTTTACCGGGATATGATAGGGTCACGCAAAGGCCACCAAGGATGGATGGAATGAAGAGGCAAAGGATTTCAAAGATCGGTTCCGCAGGGATGGCAATAGGCCTCCTTCTGAGTTCCTCGCTTGCCCCTGCCCAACTGCGTCCAGACGAACGGTCGGGCTGGGAACGAACTCTCCGCGTCGCTGGACTAACAGAGATCACGGCGAACGTCGTTAAACGGACCGGATTCTTTGCCAACTCCCTTCCTCTTGCTGACAAACTTCTCGACAAGCCGCTCGACTCGCTTGAGAACCTGATTGGGCTTCACCGGACCGCTGAACTCGGCTTGGTCGAAACGCTCAAGTCTGCGCTCGACTCCGGCTTTGGTGAAACCTACACGGAGCCAGAGAGGATCGTGTCCTCAGATTTGGTGTTTCCGAAAGACATCCCCGCCGACGCAGCACGTTCGATCTCCCGACTGGTCCAGGCCATTGCCACCACAAATACTCAAATCAAACAGGCGCTCAGCAAGCTGAGTCCAGAAGAGCGCCGCGAACTCATTGAATCGTTGCCAATGCTTGGGCTGGGCAAGGCTTCTTTCAAGGTGGAGTTCGTTACGCGTGCTCCTTCTCCCCCGTCGAGAGTGTTCTCGCTCCTATCGCGCGTCGATCTGACCAAAACCCGCT
>CAZAVC010000312.1:0-3414 GCA_964488265.1 uncultured Fimbriimonas sp. | reverse complement strand
GCGCGGGGTCGACCTGTAAAAAAGTGCTCGTCGCCATATCAGCCTGTCGAATGACGCCGATAAGTTCTGTCCGATGGATCTCAACATTCATCGCCTGGCAGCTAGATTCTACAAACGAGTAAACGGCGTCAAAGGAGGACCGGTTAGGTTGGGTGAAGTTCATGCTGACCTGAGTCCGACCTACAGACGGAAGTTCGAAGCCGAGTGCCCGCACCCCCAAAAATCGCGAATCACCCACTTCTCTGCCCTCCCTTATCGCCCGGGCGATCTGGATTGAAGGCAGCGGGTCGGTCGTTTCGAGGTCGATATTGGCTGCGATCAAAAAATCTCGGACACCGAAAATCGAGACGCCGGACTTGAGATGCGATGGAGTTCCGATGTACTCGGCCCCATGGATTGGAGGCGGGAGATTCGCCTTTGGAGACCGGAGTACGGGCAACAAGTTTGGGCTCCCCGGGTGAGCCGCGTACTCATAAAGGCGAACAGGAATCTTGAACTTAGCCGAAAATTCTGCGGCGAGCGTTCTTGAAAACCCGACCAGTCGCTCGATCTCCGAGCTTTGGTCCGCGACAGACGTCTGAGCGGGAAGAAGAGAGACGAAAGGGCAAACATCCAGCACTCCCACCCTTGGGTGTACGCCCTCGTGAGATCCCAGGTCGACTTCGGGAAGAATCCGCTCCGCAATGGCGAGAACCGCCGCCTCCATTTGACCTGGCACACCGGAGAATGACGTCACCGCTCGGGCGTGATCCCGATCGTAAGCCCAATAATGAATGCGGACTCCCAGTCCGGTCGCCGCGAGTCTTGCTTCTTCAAGCAGGAGCTCAGCCTTCTTTCCGGATAGGGAGTCCGTTGCCGGAATCGACCAGTTCGGTACGGCCAGAAAGCGCACGGATTGTCCTCCGAAGGTCGTTAGACCGCCATGACGTTGTAGCCGCTGTCCACGAAGATGATCTGTGCGCTGACTCCCTTCGAGAAGTCGGAGAGCAGATACATCGCCGCACCCGCCGCCTCATCTTGACCGTACGGTCGCTTCAGAGGAGCCGCTTCTTGGACGCGATTGATAAAGCTGGTGATGCCCTGCACGCCTCGACCCGAGATCGTATTGACCGGACCAGGAGAGACGGTGTTGACTCGGATCCCTCGCTCGCCAACCTCGTATGCCACGTAGCGAACCGCTGCCTCAAGAGCCGCTTTCGCCATGCCCATGACTTTGTAGCTGTGCATTACGCGGGTGCTTCCGATGTACGAAAGGGTGACAATGCTTCCGTCGTCGTTCATCAACGGCTCCAGTTCGCGAACGAGCCGGACAAACGAGTACGCACTGGCTTGCATGGCCACCTGAAAATCTTCCACTTTAGTGTCTAGGAAACGACCGTTCAGCGCCTCTTTGGGTGCGTAGCCAACGCTGTGAACCAAAAAGTCGATTGTTCCAAACTGATCGGCAACTTGCTCTTTGAGAAGCGCAAACTGCTCTTCGTACATGAAGTCGATGGTGAGAGGAACGAACCCTTCTCGCCCTTCAATCAGTTCTAACACTCCGCCCATTAGGCGATCGTTTTGGCCGCCGATACCGACCGTTGCTCCCTCTTTGTTGGCCAAATCGGCGATTGCCCAGCCGATTGAATTTTTATTGGTAACGTTAAGGACCAGGCCCTTCTTGCCTTCGAGCAACATGAGGCGATTATAGCCAGAAATTCAACCTGGGTGTGAGTCCTAGGTTCAGAAAGCACAAAGGTCCCTTGGACATTTTGCCCAAGAGACCCATTTTGCGATTAAAGGACCCGCTTATCGCGAGCAGCCACAGCCGCTTCCGCAACCGCCGCCGGAAGCTCCCTCGGAACCTTCGGTTTTGAAGGAAGATCCGCAACCGCAGGAAGAGGTTGCGTTCGGGTTTTCGATCTTAAAGCCTCCACCGAGTACATCGTCGATGTAGTCGACAATGCTGCCGCTCATGAATCCAAGGCTAGTGGCATCAACAACCAACTTAACGCCATCTTGCTCGAAGACCTGATCGTCGGATTCCGGCTCGTTGTCGTCCAGGGCCATGCCATACGAAAGACCAGAACATCCGCCACCGGCAACCCAAACTCGGAGTGCAGAAGCGGCTTTGTTTTGGCTGACCATAAGGTCTTTCAGTTCGCAGGCGGCTCTTTCGGTTAGTGTGATCATGATAGTTCTTGAATATTCTACGCCGTCGATTTCGAAATCAACCGCGACGTGCATCGTTTTGGATAAACGTAGAGAAGTTTATCAGGGCGACCGAAAGCGGTCGCCCTAATCACGGGTTTAGAACCGGATGGCGCTGTTGAGACTCAGCGGGGTGTTTCCGGCGAAGTGGACGTTTACGCCGAAGAGACTGAATCCCCAGCCGAAAGCGGTTCGAGAGTTGTATCCCGCTCGGATGGCAAACGCCGAACCGAGTCCCAACTCTGCGCCCACGCGGGCCTCTTTGCGGTTTGCCGCGTTTCCGAGGTCAACCAAGTCTCCTGCCAAGAGCAAACCCTTTCCTACCTGAGCGCCAATACCTACGCTCACCACGCGTGGGAAGGGGTTCAGCGGATCGAATCCAGCACCGCCCGGTCTCTGAACATCGAAGTTGAGGTTTGGCTGAATGAAGTTTTCAACCACAAGACCGAAGTAGAGGTTGTCCAGGTTCTTCGGCGAATAAAGAAGGCCGAGGTCCACCGCGACTCCTTGCTCTTCGACCGTATCCTGCCCCGCCGGGATTCCGGAACCGTTCTGCACCGTTCCGTTTTGAATACCGTTGGCGTCTACGAACTTGTGCGCGTAGTTAGAGGTGATGAACCGTGCGTTCGCACCGATCGCCAGCCTGCCCGCTGGGACTCGCACCGCGTTACCGTAGCCCACGTCGATGGATCGATAGGCGTATCCGTAAGCGTCCAGTCGCTCGTTGCCCGTAAGGCTCGAGTTGTTACCGTCCCATGCCTTGAGAGCGTCGTTCGGTGTCGAGTTGAGTCCAACTTCGCCACGCGCGGCAACCGCAAATCCAAGAGCCGAAACACCGAGGTTGGCGCCAAAAGCGGCTTTGATGTCGTTTTGACCAAAGCTACGAGCGAGGGTAAGGACTCCGTCCTGGCTAACGCCTTCGCTGAAGTTGCCAATGACGTCCGAAAGGTCGCCGAATCCGATTCCATCAATTCGGTAGCCGATCTGGGGGAACTGGAGCGCCGGGTTCTTGCTTCCGAAAGCGAGGAACGCTGGGTTCAGAATATAGTTGTTTCGAACGTCGATAGGCAGTGCCAAGCCTGCTCCGCCCATGCCCTGAGCACGCGCACCACCGATGGTGAAGTCCGCCGCGGCATAGCCTGAGACGAGCATTCCAACCGATAGCCCTAAGAAACGATTAAGTCGATTCGCAATCATGATTCGCCTGAAAAACCCCCGTATTCT
>CAZAVC010000311.1:0-3417 GCA_964488265.1 uncultured Fimbriimonas sp. | reverse complement strand
CGCCGCCGATTCGGCCCGGCTTAGAGACCTTCGGAGTCTCCGTGCGAGGCTTCTTCGCGGGTCGCTTGGCGAGCTCCTTCAACAGGTAGTCCACCGCCGCTTCCAGTTGCGGGTCTCGACCCTTGGCAACCAGGTCCGGTCGCATGTCGATGTCCATATCCGGATCAACACCCGTGTTCTCGGCAATGATCTCGTTCGTTTTGGGGTTGAACAGGCTGAACGCCGGAGCGGTAAGACCACCGCCGTCGATCAATCGTCGACCACCGTCGATTCCAACCAGACCGCCCCAAGTTCGGCGACCGATGAGCGGGCCCACTCCGTTCGACTTGAACATGTACGGGAAGAAGTCTCCGCCCGAACCTGCGTATTCGTTGATCAGCATCGCCTTAGGACCATCGTGAACCGGTGCGTCGGGCGAATCGATGCTGTGTCGAGGCTGGATCATGCACTGAAGAGTTCGACCCAGGGTGCTGACGAACCACGGCTGAATGTAACCACCTCCGTTCCATCGCTCGTCAACGATCAGCGCATCGCGATCCCACTGGTTGTAGAACCCTCGAACGAAGTCCGAAGAACCTTCCGCAGCGGTGTTCGAGATGTGCATGTAGCCGATCTTGCCACCGGAAAGCTCGGCGACCTTCTTGCGGTTGCCCTCGATGAAGTCCCAATATCGCAGACCGGAATCGGAACCGATCGGCTTGACTCGAACCTTACGAGCGCCATCCAGACCCGGCTTGGAGTTGATGGAGAGGCTGACCGTCTTGCCGACCTTGCCGATCAGCAACTCGGACGGATTGACCTTCGCGTTCACGGGCTTGCCATCGATGGCCACCAGGAACTCGCCCTCCTTCACGTCCACACCGTATGCGCCCAGCGGAGCGGCGTACTGCTCGTTGTAGTTGGAGCCTCGCAGGATCTTCGCGAACTTGAGTCCGCCTTGATCAGCAACGAAGTCGGCACCCAATGCGCCAACCGGCACTCGGGCAATCATTGCTGCCGAGCCCATGTCGCCGGGGGCCGTGATGTACGCGTGACCCGTTCCAAGCTCTCCTATGAGGTTGCCAAGAATATAGTTCAGGTCGTTGCGGTGCTTCACGAAGGGCAGGTACTTGGCGTATTGCTCGCCAATCGCCTTCCAGTCCACGCCGACCATGCCAGCGTCATAGAAGTAGTCCCGCTCGTAGCGCCAGGCTTCCCAGTAGATCTGCTTCCACTCTTGCTCGGGATCAATGATCGCTTCGACGTTGGACAGGTCCACTCGACCTGCGGCGGGGGTGATACCGGGTCGGATATCAACCACCTGCGCTGCGCCTCGACCGAGGAGCAGAAGCTTGGTTTTGGCCGCGTTGGTGCTATATCCACCGAAGTAACCGGGGAACAACGGCGTGGCGTCCTTACCGCCCAGATCGAACTTGCTCAGTCCGGTGGGTCCGTAGAACAAGAAACCGCCGTTCACGCCCGTGAGGCCGCGATAGCTGCCTGCCGGAAGAGGAAGAACCATCGCGCGGTCGAAGATGCCGTCGAAGTCGACGGTCAGATCCTTCTTTTCGCCTGCTGCTGCGGCGGGCTTTGCGGGTGCTTCGCCTTCTTCGTCGTTGCCGTCCAGATACGGGTTACCCGCATCCTTGGTGAGCGGAAGGGCATAGATTCGAGCCGTGGCGTCTACCTTCAGCGAGAACTCGAACACACCGTAGGTGGGTTCAAAGGTTCGGTTGGAGACGAAATAGATCCACTTGCCGTTGGTGTCGAAAACGGGCTCGATATCGCCATAGAAACCTTCGGTGATCTTGGTTTGCTTGCCCGTGGCGAACTCGTGCAGATAAAGCGCCGATCCGGTGAGCGATGCCTTGGAAAGGACCGCCCATTTTCCGTCTGGGCTAATGTCGAATCCGCCATAGCCCGCTCGGTTCTCGTCTTGAAGCTTGAGAGCCTTGGTGGCGACATCCAGCGAATAGATCTTGTTGCCCGCGCCGATCACCAAGAGCGTCTTGGAATCTGGCAACCAAAGGATGTTCTCGATGATGACGCCCGTTCGCTTGGTCAGCTGAGTTACCTCGCCGCCTTGCTGCGGTTGAACGTAAACCTCGAACTCACCGTCGGCATCGCTGATGTAGGCAATGCTCTTGCCATCGGGCGACCACTGCGGGCTTTGCTCGCGAGCGCCGGAGGTTCCGGTGAGGTTTCGCGTCTCGCCTGCCTTTGCGGGAACAGAGAACAGTTCGCCTCGAGCTTCCAGAACCACGCGGGCGCCGGAAGGCGAAAGGCTGCCCGAGTTCATGTAAGGAACCAGGTTCTTTAGGGTCGGTCGCGAGTTGATTTGCTCGCTGACGATGCGGGGTTTGACCTCGGTGGTCGTTCCCTTGGCGACATCAAAGGTGTACAGCACGCCATCTTTTTCGAAGATGATCGTCTTGCCGTCTGTGTTGGGCCACTTGATGTCGGCATCGGCGAACTTGGTGAGCTGAGAATCGCGTCCGCCCGAGTTCTTGTACAGGTTGAGCGTTCCGTTGGCGCGATCGCTGATGTAGTAAATGTCGTTGCCGATCACCATCGGGAAGAACGATTGCTCGCGCTTGGCAGGAAGCTCTTTGTACTCCAGGGTCTTAAAGTCGAAAATGCCGACTCGGCCTTGGGTGCCGCCTCGGTAGCGTCGCCAGTTGAAGTTAAAGCTGTTGACCCGGGTGTAGGCGATCTTGTCTCCGGAAGCGAAGTAAGAACCGACCGTGAACTCCTTCAGCGGGGTGCTGATCGGCACGCCGCCCTTGGGATCGATGAGGAAAAGCGATTGCTGTCGAGGAACCGGGTTGCCACTCGAAGTGGCGTACATGACCTTTCCGTCCGGAGTCCAACCCGTGACGCGATCGCCTTCTGGCGAGTAGGTGAGTCGCTTGGGAACGCCACCTGCGGTCGGAACCACATACACGTTCGGGGTTCCGTCGTAAGAACCCGTGAACGCCACCCACTGACCATCGTTGGAGAAGTGCGGGTTGGATTCGTTTCCTGCGTGGCTCGTGAGTCGCCGTGCGGGCTCGTTGGAGTTGAGCGATGTGATCCAAAGATCGCCTGCGTAGTTGAAAACGACGGTGTCGCCGTGAATGTCCGGGGTGCGGAGCAAGCGCGGCGCAAACGTCTCGGACGCCGATCCCTGCACTGGAGTCGGCAGCGACATGGGTGCAAGTAGGGAGGTTGCGAGGACGGTGGTTAGCATAGACAGACCTGACTGAATAGGGTTCTTAACACGGCACGACGATGCGAGCGCTCTTGGAGCCCTGTTACAAGGTCCAGTATGTCCCTACCGCCGATTCCAGCCGATAAATACCGTCGATCAATTTGTTTCGTTGCCGAATAATCGCGTATTTGAGAATAAAGACCCGTCGGTGGGAAAAGGATTCGATGTGGCGGCGGGGAGGATCGAGA
>CAZAVC010000310.1:0-3418 GCA_964488265.1 uncultured Fimbriimonas sp. | reverse complement strand
CAATAATCTAGAAGAGCATGAAGTCGTTGTCTCGTTTAATCCTTTTGGTTCTAGCCATTTTCGCAGCCGCAATTTCCTCGGCAGCCGATACCTTCATGGTGCTCGACATCCAAGGTCGCGGAGAAATTCGGATCAAGCTGGAGACGGCGAAAGCTCCAAAGACAACCGGCCATATCATCAAGCTGGTTGAGGCCGGGTTTTACAACGGACTTCGGTTCCACCGGGCGGAACGCATTCCTCGACCGTTTTTGGTCCAGGTAGGCGACCCGAATTCTAAAGACGGTGACCTGAGCTCTCGTGGGATGGGTCAGGGCGGCACGGGCGCCACGATTCCTTTTGAAGAGACGGGCCTAAGCCACGTGGAAGGTGCCGTTGGATTGGCTCGTGACCCCAGCGACAAAAACTCGGGAGATAGTCAGTTCTACTTCATGCTGAGCGACAACAAGTTTTTGGACGGGAAGTACACGGTTTTCGGGCAGATCGTGGGCAACGGCCTCACCGTTCTGAAGTCGATTGATAAGGGCGATCGCATCACGACCGCCCGGATTGAGCGCAAGTAGCCAAATAAGGGGCATGAGCCTCCTTAATTCGGTTAAAATTTGCGCGTGCGATTAGCGAAGGCCCTCTCACTCCGACTTCTGTTCGGCCTTCTTAGTCTCATCTTCATTTCCATCATCACGTTCTTTGCCTCGAGCCTTGCTCCGGGCGACCCCGCTCGCCTTATTGCGGGCGAAAAAGCGAACGAAGAAACGTATCAACGGATTCGTCAGAACTTGGGATTGGACAAACCGTGGCCCGAGCGCTACGTCCTTTACGTAGGCAAAGCGGTTCAGGGAGATTTCGGTAAGAGCTACTACGGCACCCGAGAGGAGGTGAAGACCATCCTTGCCGATCGGTTGCCCGTCACTTACAAGATCGCAACTTCGGCGATGCTTCTCGCGATTCTCATCGGCGTCTCCTTGGGTACGGTTGCGGCAATCAAAGAAACCCGCGTGGTGGACAGGGGAATATTGACGCTCTCGACTTTGGGCGTTACGATTCCGAACTTCGTGCTTGCCCCGATCCTGGTTTATTTCTTCGCGCTAAAGATGGACTTGCTACCCGTCACCTGGGAGGCCAAACTGCGTGCCCCTGAGCTTTTCTATCTCATTCTGCCCGTGTTAACTTTGAGCCTTCGCCCGACCGCGTTGCTCACCCGATTGACGCGTGCCAGCATGGTCGAGACTCTGAAGCAAGAGTTCATCCGAACGGCAATTGCCAAGGGCGTTCCTCCCGGGCGAATGTATTTAAGACACGGGCTTCGAAACGCGATACTGCCTGTTATCACCGCCGTGGGAACCTCTTACGGGTTCCTCCTGACTGGATCGTTTGTTGTGGAAACCGCTTTTCTCCTGCCGGGCATCGGTAGCAAAACAATCGACGCGATTCGAACGAACGACATTCCGGTCATCCAAGCGTGCGTGCTCGTGACCGGCACCACTTTCGTTCTCATCAACCTTCTTGTGGACATGGTCCTTCCGATCCTTGATCCGCGCATTCGGGAGTCGCAGGTATGAAGAAGAAGCGAAAAGACATTTTCCTTTGGATCGGTATTGGGTACCTGGTCGCGCTGGTGGTGTTTGCAATCATCGGGCCGAGCATCTTCAAGGGCACCTTTGATGTCGTGGGTGCTCCGCACCAAGGCGCAGGTGCACCGGACGCGTTGATCGGGACGGACAATATCGGTCGTAGCTTCTTGCCACGTTTGGCATACGGTGCGCGGATCTCGCTCGGTGTTGGACTCGCCGTTCAGTTTTTGAGTCTGATCGTTGGGATCACCGTGGGTGTTCTTGGAGAGTTTGCTCCGAAGTGGATTTCGGTTCCGCTGATGCGACTCACCGACGGCATGTTCGCCTTTCCCGATATCCTCCTCGCCATTCTCCTTATCGGCGTGACTCGGCAGAGTTGGGTCGCGGATGGCGGAGCCTCTGGTGGAGGCGGGCTGCTCGCGATGCTGCCAGACGGCCTACTTCCGGTCATCGTTGCGCTCTCCATCACGGCTTGGCCAACCATTGCCCGACTCACGAAAACGCAGATCGCTTCGTTGAAAGATCGCGAGTTTGTGGTGGCGGCAAGAGCCAGCGGAGCAAGCGTTCCGTACATCGTTATCAAGCACCTGCTGCCCCAGATGACGGGTGTTCTCTTGGCGGTATCCATGATCGACCTAGCCGGAACCATCCTTGCCGAGTCAACCCTTTCGTTCCTCGGCATTGGTGTTCAGCCGCCTAGCCCAAGTTGGGGTTCGATGATCAACGACGCTCGGAGCAATATGAACTCGTATCCGATTGAGTTGCTCTGGCCATGCTTGATTTTGTCTCTCACCATTTTCGCTCTGAACTTTGTTGGAGATGGACTGCGAAATCTGGCCGATCCGAAGAGCAAGTAGGCGTTGCCCTTTGTGGACGGATTCTCGACCGTCTGTTGAGTAACGGGGCGATTCTTGTTAGGATGGGATCACGTTGTCCATAAGGGACCAGGAACGAGGCATCGGGCATGAACGGAACGATCCACGAAGCAGAAGGATGGCGTCGAATGACGTTGCGGGATCGCCCGCGTCCGCTTTGGCTTTCTGAGAAAGGTCCCGATCTAGACGTTGTTCTCAGCTCTCGGGTGCGACTTGCGCGAAATCTTCGCGGTTTCAAATTTTCTGAAAAATGCTCTTTTCAAGAAATACAGCAAATCGCCGATAAATTGATTTCAGCCGGACAATCGACAGGCGAGTACGAGAGCTTTCGAAGCCTCACAACCGCCGAGCGCGATTACTTGGTGGGTGCGCGGTTGCTTTCTCCGGACTTCCCTTGGACTCTGCCCGGACGTGCCTTGCTAATTGACGGAAGACAGTCGATTGGTTTGATGATTCACGAGGAGGACCATCTGCGCGCTCAGGCGATCACGCCGGGCTGGTCGATTCGTGAAGCGGACAAGGCCGTGTACGGGGTTACCGATGCGATCTCCAAGCATTGCCCCTTCTCTTGGTCGCCGAAGTTTGGGTTCCTCACCGCTTCGGTCGCGAATTGTGGCGAAGGCTCGCGCCACTCGGCGATGCTCCACTTAATCGGGCTTGCGACGACGGGACAGATGAACGACGTGATCCGAGCCCTTCTCGCCACTCGGCTCACCATTCGAGGTCTCTTTGGAGAATCCAGTCGGGCCCTTGGGGCGTTTGCCCAGGTTAGCCTTGTCAACGGCACACTAGAGGCGTTCGAGGGGGCGGTGCAGTACTTGGTAGACCAGGAACGAGCGGCTCGTCGCGTGGTCACCGATCAGGCCATTGCCGTACGCGTTGACCAAGCCCTTACGTTTTTGGGCTCCTCCCGCGCCGTTTCCGTGTCGGACGCGCTACGGGCTATGGGTTGGATTCGATGGGGGACCGAACGGG